>DAINRW010000043.1:0-9194 GCA_036741615.1 Nitrososphaera sp. | reverse complement strand
GACTCCACGTCAGACTCAGAGGTGATGGTTTGTATAGTGTTTGAAGCAAGATGTGCCTCCTCCATTAATTTGCTTACTGTCACCTGTCGTGTCATAACGTCATTCATATATGCTTCAAGAATTCTTGACTGCTGAACTAATTCATTTATTCTCTGCTCAATTGCTGCTAGTTCCTGCTGTCTAGATTGATCGCTACCTGCACTCATTAGATTCACTCATCTTGATAGATTTTTAAAGCTTTAGATTTGCGACACCTTTAGCATATCGCTCATTCTAATCTTCATGCCATATCGCTCTTCTTCGCCTTTCATATGACGGTATAATTTGAGCATATCCATCCCATGTTTTATCATATTGAACTTGCCTGTTATCTTTAGCCTGATGAACCTGAAGACGAGAGAATATATCTCAAACTTTTCCAGGACTGCCTTTCGATACGCGGACATATCGTGAAGATTCTCCACAAGGAGTTCAGCGCACCAAGTTGATGGAATTATACCCTCGCCCAATAGAGGATAAACTGTACCTATGGATTCACCTGCACCTACTGATTTGCGACCATCAGTAAAGGGCTCGCAACTTTCAGGCGGCGTCAATCTGACAGGTCTTCCTACCTTTTTTATTATTTCACAGTCATACTTATTCAAAAATTCTTTTACAAACGGATTGTGGTCTTTTAAGAAATCGCCTGCACCTATGTGAGCTTGACCATTGCCAAGAGGAAAATACCAAAAGTAACCAGTCATGGATGGGAATGCTTGCAGATAGAAATCATCAAAAGGCTCCTTGCCCCGAGGGAAGCGAACTTTGTACTGCACACAGGGGATCCAAGTTTCGTTTTCAAGCCTAGGTAAATAATTACGGTGAAATCCGGTTGAATCAATAATGAGATCAAAATCAGATTCTAGCTCGGCCTTTCTCGGTGCTCTTCCAAACCTTATTTCTGTACCCCTTATCATATCTTGGATCAGACGCAGCTTGTCATAGCTCACCATTCCCTTGAGCTGAATGTCAATGCTCCCATTCTCTTCCAGGCCTACCTGCATGTGCCGGCCATTATGCAAAACATAGTCGTCGAAATTAAGCCCACATTTTCGAGTGAGGCCGATCATTACGTTTTGACAGGTTGCCCAAGCACACACTGCATCGTGTTCATTTTTAGGCATCCGTTCAAATCCCACTACATGATTGTTGTGATCATCACTTAACCTATTCATCAGGTACGCACCTGCCACTCCGATTCCGACAACTGCTATTTTCATTCTGCTTTTTTATCTTCTCCAGAATTCCATAAAAACTATAACATTATGTAGTGTTAAAATCTTAGGAGCAGCATTGTCCAAAAAAAAGAAGAAGATACAGATGCCCGGTTCTGCTCGAGCAGGAATCGGTCTTTTGATTATGGGTGCTCTGCTAGTTGCATTTGGCCAATACCTTGAAAGGGGTGCTCTGTCCCTTTACGGAGTAATTATAGTGACCTGCGGATTTGTGCTGTACATGACAGCATCAATCATTGCCAAACGAAGAGCAAGAGTCTAGGAATTACTCCTCTTCCATATATATATAAAACAATCAAGCCCCTTGACGTACGTATAGATGTAGATGACCTTGCGTACCTTTATTCTAGATCCCCTTTTTTTGTTATTATGAAAAAATATGATTTAAGGTCGACAATTGGATCAAGAGTAATGATTCTTATACGTTAAACCTGAATTATCAGCGCATGGAGCTTGCAAAGGATGAGCAAAAAGCGCTTGATGGCAACTATGGGGAAGCACTTGCTACTGCCTACAGGATTCTGGTTGCAATAGGGGAGGCAACAGGTGCCCAAAAGCTTGTCCCGACAAAATGGGCCCACATCTCCGGCGTTAACTATAACACCATAGGTGATGAGGGCATGCGGTTCCTTGAAAAATTCAGTACTAGAGTCAAGTTCGCAATAAGGACTACAATAAACCCTATGGGATATGACAGGAATAAACCTGAAGACATTCCGCGCAATTTTCAAGAGAGACAAGAAAATATAGCTAGATCATATGAGCGAATGGGTGCTACGCTATCTTTTACGTGTACACCTTATGAAGTTTTTGATATTCCCCAAAAAGGCACAGCTGTTAGCTTTGCAGAAAGCAATGCTGCAGTATTTTCAAATTCAATTTTAGGATTAAAGACCAATAAAGAAAGTGCGCTGTCTGCGCTGGCAAGCGCCGTCACGGGTAAGACCCCTCTCTCTGATCTTCGCCTTGAAGAGTCAAGGACGCCGAAGATTGCGATCGAATCTGACTTTGATTTTATGAATGAGCTCGACTATGGTCTTTTGGGATATTTCACAGGCAAGGAGGTAAAAGATAGTTGTGTTGCGCTAAGCAGCATCGACAAATTAGACACTATCCAGGCAAAGACGCTGTGTGCTGCAATTGGGACGTCAGGCTCGTGTGGTATGTTTACTTTTGGAGAAAAAGCGAAAGAAAAAATAACATTTGGGAAAAAAGAAGCACAATCGGTTAGGGATGAGATCAGTAGCGCTGACGATGGAGACATTATCACTCTTGGCAGCCCGCAACTTGGCATGAATGAGCTAAAGATGCTTGCCAATCTCACCGAAACTAGAAAATTCACAAGACGATGCATTATTTTTTGTTCACGGGCAATATACAATAGTGCGGTAAAGATAGGTCTTGCAGGCAGGATTGAAAAGTCCGGAGCAGAATTTAGATGCGATTCATGCACCTGTCTTACACCATACATTACTAAAGACAAATACGATGCAGTGATTACAAACAGCATTAAGGGAGCATATTATCTATCCAGATCCAATAAAGTAAAAGTTGCTCTCAAAGATATCAAGACAGTTGCAGACGAGTATATGAGGTGATGTTCTCTGGGGTGATAATAGCTAATTGTCATAAAATTGTGGGAGGTATTGGGGAGGGAGAAATCCTTGTGACTACCAAGCCGATAAATTTTCTTGCAATGGTCAATGCCAAGAACGGAACAATATCAGATCCCCTGCATGAGCTCTATGGAAAGTCACTCAAAGGCTCAATACTCATACTTCCGTATGCAATCGGCAGCAGTGTTGGTGCATATGTGATATACTCCCTAAAAGAATATGGAAATGCACCAAGTGCAGTTGTATGTTCCAGAGTAGACATCACTACAGCCTCTGGCTGTGCCTTGGCCAATATTCCAGTTGTGAACTTACCCCATGGAATTGTGGTTTCTCCATTAGAGCAAGGAGGCAAGGCAAGAGTCGATGCAGACGCTGGAACAATTACATTAGAACCTTCGCATAGAGTTGAATAGAGATCAACTAGATAACCCGAGATCTTTTTTTAGTCCGTGTTACCTGGTCTTACTTGAAAGCCTTTTATTGGTCTAACTGAATAGTGCTAGTAATTGGCAAGCTTTTGTCCCGAATGTGGAGGCGAGCTAAAGTACGACCTTACTAGCAAGAGTTTTATATGCAAAAGCTGCGGGCTCTTTGCAACCTCTGAAAAGTTAGATGAGTTGCGTGACAAGGCCAAGAGATCAAAAGAAGACCCACGTAGAAAACATCACGATGATTATCTTGACTGGTGGCAGTCGTCAAAGAAAGACAAGCAGCAAAGGTAACGCAGTCTCTATCTAGTAGCTGGACCTGCAGCATCAGCAATGTCTCTTTTCAAGGGAACCGTATGCTCCTCCTTAATGGTCTTTAATACCATCATCGATTGTGCTTCTGTTATTTGCGGGATTTTACTAATCTTATTTGCAATTATATCTCTCATCTCTTCGAGGTTTCTTGAACGTATCTTCACAAGCAAATCGAACTGGCCATACATTTCGTGCAACTCTAATATCTCTTCAAGCTGAGATAATGAGACCAGGACCTCGTCCCTGGAACCTTTGCCGAGGTTTATTCCTACGAATGCAAGATGGTCGTAGCCTAAAAGTACATTGTCTGTTGCGATGGTGAACTTACGAAGTATACCAGCTGCTTGTAGTCTTTTTACCCGTATGTGTACTGTAGCATCAGAGATTTCAAGCTCCTTAGCTATATCCACAAATGGACGTGATGCATCTCGACCCAAGATGTCTAGAATTCTGAGGTTCACTTCGTCCAGTAACTCTGAATGTAGCAGCACGGAAATGCTGCACTATTTCGATTTATTAACGATTCCTGTTCGAATGGTTAATAACTCTTGTACTTTCCAAGTATGCAATATGCCTTGCTGCACCAAGTGTCAGAAATTAGAGAGTATTTACTTGAGAGCATATTCAGGCGAGTATCTATGTAAGAAGTGTTTCCTACGCTCAATTGAAAGCAAGGTTGCAAAGACCATTTCGAAGTATTCAATGATAGAGTATGGTGACAAGGTTGCAGTAGGAGTTTCTGGCGGCAAAGATAGTTTGTCTCTATTGTACGTCTTAAAGGTGCTTTTCGATCAGCATCAAAATAATGGTAACGAATTACTCGCAGTCACAATAGATGAAGGTATTAAGGGTTACCGCGATGAATCTCTTCAGATAGTAAAGGACTTTTGCACGCAGCTTGGTATAGAAAGCAAAGTGCTCAGTTACCAGTCACTCTTTGGCATAGATATGGATCAAGCTATAATTCAACGATCATCTCAAAAGACATCATCTTGCTCTATCTGTGGTACATTCCGCAGGCGTGCATTAGATATTGCTGCAGAAACAGTAGGAGCTGATATAGTTGCCACAGCGCATAACATGGACGATCAACTTCAAACATTCATGATCAACTTGTTAGCTGGTGATGTAGAACGCATCGGATGGATATACCCTGAACCTGTGCAATATACTCAAAATGGCATGAAAAAAATCAAACCCTTTGTTGAAGTTTATGAATATGAAATTGCCTTTTATGCACTCCAGCGCGATATTCCATTTCAGTCCGAAGAATGTCCTTATATGAATGAAAGTATACGCACAGATTTGCGCGAGTTTTTCAACAGACTTGAAACGGACCATCCGGGTATCAAATACAACGCCTATAAGTCTATGATGAAAGTCTCAAAACTTCTACGGGACAACATGTCGTCATCTTCGCAAACCCGGAAGTGCTCAAGATGTGATCGAGTTTCCACAGGCGAAATCTGCGCAGTATGTAGGACGTTAAGTATCTTATAACGGCCAACAAGCAAATATAGTCATTGTACTAACGGTATATAGAGGCAGGGAGGATCGGGGTGCTAGCCGTACCCCTTACTGGAAATCGGCTTTATGCCAGGATCAGTAACTGTCGGGTAAATCCGCTGGCAGGAGGTACCCGCTTGCCTTGCTGAAATGAAATCATGCCGTGCTGGATGGTTATGAGCGGCGATCTACGCGAAGGCGGAGTCTCGACCGCGAATCGCCGAAATGGGTGAGGTCCGGGAGGGAGCAACCCTAAGGCGTCATATCCTTGCTAGTACGTCTACGTGGTGGATCTTGCAGGGCTTGAGATGGGACCTTTTGCTAACGGTGGTACCGGCAGGCTGCCTCTAAACTTTTACAGCATGATTTAAATTGAGTTCGGCAAAATGCTCTTTTAGCTATTGCCTATTGATCCAGATTTCCGAAGTAACAGGGTTAGTACAATGTCGGATGGGATCAGGGTTTGGAAGGATGCATCAAGTAACCAAGGGATCTATGGCACCAATGTGGCAGTCGACTTTGATTTGTGTATAGGCGATGGCGCGTGCATTGAAGTTTGTCCAGCAAACGTATTTGATTGGCATGGTGCGGGTGTGGACAGGAAAGCTATACCAGCAAGAGAGCGCGACTGTATTTACTGCTTCGGATGTGAAGCAGTATGCCCAAAATATGCAATTAGGGTGACAAAGCAACAGACATGACAATCAGAATAGATGAGAAAAGCATTTTTGAAACAATAGAACTCAGGAAACCTAGATCAGTGGCACTAAATGGACCTGAGGCACTGATACCAAAATTGCAAGATGCAGCTGATCATATTGCCGAAGTGTTTGGCATTCCAGCATATATCATAGGTGACACATGCTGGGGTTCATGCGACCTTAACACCCATGCTGCAGATATGTTGTCGGTGGACATCTTGTTCAATATTGGCCACACTATTTCGATTGATACTTTTGGCCAGAAGGTCGTGATGATAGGCGCATTTGATGACATAAGCTTCGACGCTGTTGCAAACAGATGTGCGAGAGATCTTGTAGGAAAGTACAAGACATTCTCTCTTCTAACTGACAGTCAGCACCTTCACCAATTAGATAGAGTTAAAAAGATATTTGAAGGTCATGGCTATAACGTTCTAATTGGAAGAGGTAAGGGCCAACTTCGTGACGCGCAAGTATTTGGCTGTGAATTTTACCCAGCCCATAATGTGCAAAATCAGGTAGATGCATACATTTTCTTGGGACAAAGTATGTTTCATTCTGCCGGTGTTGCTCTGTCTACTGAAAAGCCGACATACATGCTTGATCCATATTTTGAGGAATATACACAAGTAAACGAATTTGCCCAGGGCATGCAGAAGAAAGCAATCCTTTCCATCTATAAGGCTCTTGATGCGGAAAAGATAGGGATCATTATCGGCCTGAAGGAAGGGCAGTTTGCGCATTTGAGAGCAATAGAGCTAAAAAAGGAATTTGAGATTTTGGGCAAGAGGGTTCAGATGATAGCCTTAACAGAGATAACGGAAGAACGTATTCAAAATTTTAAGGGAATAGACGCTTTTGTGCAAGTCGCCTGTCCACGGTTAGGAACAGACAACCATTTTAAGAAGCCAATGCTCTCTGTTCCCCAAGCCCTATCGCTTATCAAGCTTCTCAAAAAGGAACCAATAGGCGACTTTCTCAAAATTCAGCACTGGCTCTAACTTCAGCTTGCTACTCTGTTAAATTAGAATTTCTGCAATATTTTTTGTTTTTATTATAATAATAACGACATTTACTAGCTAGGGCTAAAAGAGATATGACAAATAAATATATAGTATAGATATATTGCTCAAAACCTTACAAGAAGTATCACCAAATAATATATAAATCTTGCAAAATTCAGTATTTTTTAATTAAAGAAATTGTATAAATCTTAAATAGATATAATGCATAATTTATGCTGGTATAAGACTAACTGAGGCTAATGTGGCCGCATGTACTGCGTTAGTATTTTACCAGGTGATAAAAGAAATGACTTGTAAAGGTATATGTATTCGTCATAAGGCTCAAAAGCCTGTTGGATCAGGCAGATATGCCAGCGGACAGAAAAGATGCCAGATATGTGAGATATTTATAAAATGGGATGGCCTTTGGTGCCCATGCTGTGGTTATAGGCTCAGGACTAAGCCTAGAAACTTAAAATACAAGGCAAAGCTCAGGGCGAGGACACGGAAGCAGACCGATCTCAAAGTGGCAAAGCCAATTACAGTTCGCGTAAGGTAAGCCAATGGAAAACGAGCCGGAGGTTCTTGTGACTAGGATCGTTAGCTTAGGCTCTTCACGCAATTTTTCTCTGAATATAACCTTCTTTCTAAACGGCTGCTTTGTGGTGATAACAGAAGGCCAACCACGCATAGGAGCTGTCTCAGTTGCTATCAGCACATCCAATAAAATTAGTACTGCCAAGGTCATACCAAGCAAATACGATTCAATTTTTATCAATACGCTAGCAGAGAAAATATCATCTATGATAAATGGCATAACCCTGGTCTCGCTGCACAGCAAGAGCCAGCTTCAGCTTGACGACATGAAAGCAATTATGGAGGAGGTAATGAACACTGTCACAAGCAAAACCCATGAAAAAAAATAGCAATGATTTCCGCGGCTTCATGACGATGCTGGAAAATGAAAATGAACTTGTACATGTGAAAAGAGAGGTCAATGCAGAATATGAAATTGCTGCAGTTACTGCAAAATTGGACGGCAAACAAGCAGTTCTCTTCGAGAATGTGCGGGATAGTAAGATTAGAGTCATGTGCAATGTTTTGGCAACTCCTCGAAGATTTTACCTTGCTCTCGGAGGAACATTCCACCAAAAATCAAATGAGTTTAACATTAAGAACAATATTCATGCTCGGGTTACCGAGGCTCTCACAACTCTATCAGAACCTGTAAGGACGCAAGACGACGCGTTATTTGAAGAGAATTCATCTAGAAACCTGTACGATCTACCCATAGTTACGCATTTTGAAAAGGATGCCGGACCGTTTATCACCTCCTCTATAGTATTTTCAGAGAATCAGGAAAATGGCAAGCAAAACCAGTCCACCCATCGGCTCCTTCGACTAGATGATCGTCACATGGCTATACGCATGGTAGAGGGTAGACATCTTCACAAGTCCTTCACTTATGCCCGTGACCATGATGAGGACTTGAAAGTCGCAATTGCGATTGGAGTGCATCCTGCGGTAAACATAGCAGCCGCCTATCAGGCAGCATATGGTGTAGACGAGATGCTCATAGCCAACTCGCTCCTTGAGGGTAGTCTCGTACTATCAAAGACAAGCTATTCCGAATTATATGTTCCCAATCATGCCGAAATAATTCTCGAAGGAAGAATCCTAAAGGACAGAACACACGAGGAATGGATGGTCGAAATGCTCCGTACATACGACTTCAGACGCAAACAGCCAGTGTTTGAGCTCGAGAAGATAATGTTCCGCAATAATGCCATATATCATGACATACTGCCGGGTTATGCTGAGCATCGCCTGCTAATGGGCTTGCCGGTTGAGGCAAAAATGTATGACTACATCAAGAATGTGGTTCCTACGACACAATCAGTTCATCTCACAGATGGCGGCAGTAACTGGCTATCGGCAGTGATACAGATAAAGAAGCGCTTGGAGGGAGAACCAAAGAACGCGCTTTTGGCGGCGTTTACGGCCCATCCCTCTCTTAAGGTGGCAATAGTGGTAGATGAGGATATCAATCCGACGGATCCCATTGCAGTGGAGTACGCCATTGCAACGAGATGCCAAGCTGATAGGGACTTCATAATGATTCCCAATGCAAAAGGATCCAGTCTCGACCCGTCAAGTGACCAAGATAATTTGCTAACAACGAAGTTAGGCATAGACGCGACTGCAACCATACTCAAGGCAAAAGAAAGGTTTGAGATTGCCAAAATTCCTGGAGAAGAAAAAGTACATCTTTCTGATTACATTTAGATTAGAACAAGAGATTAAATAACCTGACATCCTAGACAATAGAGAGTAGCAATTATGAAGC
>DAINRW010000042.1:0-9304 GCA_036741615.1 Nitrososphaera sp. | reverse complement strand
TGATTGCATAAACCTGCCCATCCATCATTGCAGAAGGTGCAACGACATCTGCGCCAGCTTCGGCATGGCTTACTGCAATCTTCGCTAGGATGTTTAGTGTAGCATCATTATCTATGCTGCCGCCATTGCTGACAATACCGCAGTGTCCTGTAAGGTTGTACTGACAAATGCAAACATCAGTTGCAACATTCATTGTATTTCCAAAGCATGACTTGATTTCTCTTATTGCGTCCTGGACAATCCCCTTTCTGTCAAAAGCAGATGATCCAATTTGGTCCCTTCTGTTTGGAATGCCGAAGATAATTATCGACGAGATGCCGCTATCTGCGATCGATTGGACACGTTTCAATATCTTACGGAGAGGTGTCACTGCTACGCCCGGCATTGATTTTATCACAGCTGGAGTATTAGAAACAAATACTGGAAATACGAGATGACTTTTACGGAGGCCCGAAGAAGCAAACAATGACTTATAGCGTTCCTCGGCACTCCACGCGTTTTGCGGCTGCAAAGGCATCCTGATTGCTTGGCAGGCGCCCTATGGATATATGTTTTCATAGCAGCACCCATATCCAATATTCATAAAACTCAAATGACATCTATAGAGGACGATGCTACTGTGCGCAGAATAACTATCGGCATTCCTTCCTACAATGAAAGACAAAATATAGTGAATCTTTTGCGTGCAATTGAAGAGCAACACATTCCGATATTTGAAGTACTTATTTCAGATGATTCATCAGACGATACCCCTAACCTGGTGCGCAATTTTGCAAAGCATTCATTTCTTGACATCCATATTTTCCACCATGATACAAGAAGGGGAGCTGCAGCAGCGTGGAATGAGATTCTTCAAAAGGCGGAAGGTGATGTAGTAGTTCTCTATGATGCAGACACTATTCCTCATCCATCCTGTACAGAGCAACTTACCTCGCACATTAAAGGAAATGTTGGAATCTGTGCATCAAACTCTCAGCCTGTACAGGCAACAGGCACAGCTGGTAGGGCATCGGTATTCATCTCAAAATGGCTTAGATCTGTGAGGTTAGCTCGCCTTTCTCAGTACACTGTGATGGGTAGGGCAGTTGCCATTAATTCTGATGATGCTAGGAAAATAGAGATACCGATAGACATGATTGCAATTGATCTTTACATTCAGTGTAAGGTTCTTGAAATGGGCCGTGATGTGATTTATAATGACAACGCAATAGTATATTTCAAACCTGCTAATGACATGCACGATCTAGCGTCGCAGGTGATCAGAGCAGTCAATGGGCATTACCAGATTAAGGAATATGTTTCCTCTTTTGGCATTCGTTTACCGCAACAAATAGCGATTGCTCATGCCCTAAATAATGCTTTCAAAGACCCTCTTGGAGCAGTGTCAGTTGCAATAGGATATTCGCTGATCCCATATTATAGGTCAAGACTTGAGCATACTGACACAGCAAAGTGGCACACCGCTACAAGCTCTAAAGCGATAGATTACCAGCAATTAAAGACAAGGTTTGATAGCTGAAACACTTTTTTATAACCGCAAGGTGTTGTAACGGAACAAGCGAGAGGGGTTTGCTCATGTCTGAAGTAAAAAGGCAATTTGAGACAATTACCAGTAACGGGGTATTGTGGATAAATATCCAAAAGCCCACATTTGGGGATATTAATGCTCTTGGGCAGAAATACCCCTTCCACAGGCTAAACCTTGAAGATTGCCTATCCAAGATCCAGATCCCCAAGATTGACCGGTATGAAAGTCATATCTTTACCATTTTACATTTCCCCACCCCAGACAAAGAAAAGGGCTTCCTGTTTAGTCAGCTTGCGGTTTTTATGGGCTCTGATTATCTTGTGACGATCCATCAAGGTGACCTTAAGGCGCTTCAAGAACTCTTCAACATGTGTAAGAGTGACGAAAAGCAAAAGCAGGCAATAATGGGTAGGTCCTCAGGATATTTGCTTCATAAGATAATCGACACATTGGTAGATGACCTCCTCCACATCCTGATGAAGGTTGTAGGCAACATCGACGATATTGAGGATAGCGTATTTGACGAGCAAATATCTATCCCCCGCCAGATCTCTCTTCTCCGAAGAGAGATAACAACCTTAAGAAGAATAGTGATCCCCCTTCGCAGGACCGTAGTCGATCTTTCTAAGGATGTCCAGCGCTTTTCTAGAGAAGATCTTGCTCCTTATTTTAAAGACGTTCAAGACCACATCGAAAAGGTGTATGAAGCTTTGGAAGAAGCGAAAGAAACGGTAGAGATCTACAAGGACACAGACTATATGCTCAGCCAGGAAAAAACCAACAAAATATTGGGTGTGCTAACGATAGTATTCACACTATCTATTCCTGCTACCGTCATTGGCACATTCTATGGCATGAACATCGATCTACCTGGCGGTTCAGAAACGGGAACTTGGACTCGGCTGGGACCTTACACTGCATTGATATTTGTTTTAGTAGTTTCGGCTATTTCTGCTCTACTTATGATATTCTATTTCAGAAGGCTTGGATGGTTAGGGTCATCAAGGTAGCTCAAGCAGATTTTAATCTTTTAGGATAAATTTTATATCTCTATTCTTTGGCACGCTGAGGACTAAGGGCAACGTGCTAGAAATATTATATAAAAAATAACTATGCTTGCTTCCCATCTCCAATTCCTCGAAGGAGTTAACTTGCGTTAGAAGCCCAAAGAAGCATACTTAACTTCAATTGTTTGCATTAGTTATCATACACTGCCAGCATGCCAGTGGGTTTTCAGTTCTTTTGACGAACTTCATTAGCTTTTTGCCGCATATGTCACAGCAATTAATTTGATGCCGATTCGTTATAATCACCATATGCATATCTAATGAAGCGAAGCAATGCGTGAGGGGTATTAATCGGCTGGCACTTAAAGGAGAGAGGGAGATAATATTGAGCCTCCACAGGTTACCTTGGAGTTGTGGGGCGCCCTGTACAGATTTATAACAATTATACTTCAAAAGATAAGAACCACCAGTCAGACACCAATTATCATTGCAGAAATCGCATAGAGGGCTGTATTTTTCTCTCTCGTTTTAGAGACGAAAAGCTTACATACCCCAAAGCAGGAATAAGTAAACTTACAGGAGAAAATAGAGGATGGCTCTAGAGTCTGCAGACAAAATAAAAGTACTAGATGAATATATCGAGAATCTAAAACAAGAATTGCTTTTTTCGATGGCGGACTGCGCGCGCAGACCTGAAAATATGAATACTCACAGAATCATTACAATCAAGCGAGAACTGGATAAAGCCGCACAAGAGAAAATGATGCTAAGTCGGGTTCATTATGGAAATCCCAACAATCGCATAGCTCTCACTGCTGTTACTGCTTAGTATTTTGGAAAAGCAGTTGTTATAAGTAACGATGCAAAAAATAATGCTTAGGTAGTAGTCGGCCGAAGCGGCTATCTGCCTTGGCAGGCACCGCATTTTCTTTCTGTCTTCTTCTTAGGCTGATTCTGTATGCCTTCTCCAAAGGGCATTCTCATTAATCATGTACCTCCTTTCTCTCTACTTTACTTTGGCCCTGGCCAAAAAAGCCCGACCGACTTAGTCTAATGAGCTGCCCGGTAAACCGATAAAATCCAAGAATTCTTTCTGCTTGCGTTACCCATGTTCTTTTGTATGGGGCGACTTGACAACATCAGCGCGAATGTAACCGGGATTGATTGTCTTAGTAGAGTTGCTGACGGTGATTCTGCTACCGCCGCAGTAACATTATTGTAAACCTTGCCTTTAGTTTTATTATTTTATCAACTGCTTACAATTCTCACAGTTCACTATCAACTACGAGTGGGCGGTAACTAAAGGGACATGGTTGGCGCTAATAGATAAATAGTAGTTACATTACCTTTGTTTAGGATTGGCGAGCATAGGCGGCTTGGAGGCGCGAGGTTATTTGTGCGTTCCTCATGACAAGCAATTCGGCTCTCTACTCGAAAATTGGAAAAAAAGTGACAATATTGTCGATATTTACTTTGTTACTGCAACGTTCTCAGATGAAAGTACACCTTACTTTCCTAATAAGGCCAATCACTATATTCTCGCATCATTCCTAGAAGTAACCAAGGTACTAGATGATGTCAAGATTTACGAAATGGATAGGCTATCACTTATGTTCAGTTTTTCAAACCCTCTCTTTGAGAGAACTGGTGATAAGCTTAACTATGTGTCTCTATACTTCACAAAATACACAAATGGCGATGCCGAGATAAGCGAACTTGCAAACGCCATTGCACGGCGTGAAAGGGTCAAGAAGGCCAGCCTTGCCCAGATGAAGCTCTTGGCCTCAGAGCAGCCTAAATTCATTTTTCCTTATTCTAAGAACCTCCTAATTCTTGAAGTCGAGGGCAAGAAAACCCATCAAACGGATCAAAAATACTGTGAGCGTACTAGGCGCGATGTCGCACGCATGGGAATATCGCTCAATAATTTAGTCAGCTTTTCCATTCTTGAAAAACTAAAGTAAAATATTAAATATGTATCCTCTTCTCTAGGGTTTGATTCAGATTTATGAGCAAGCCAATGGATCTTGGGGCACTCAAGGTTGGTTCGTACATTATCGTAGATGGAGAGCCATGCAGAATAGTTTCCTATGATCACAGCAAGCCCGGAAAGCACGGATCCGCAAAGGCAAGGATCACCGCCGTGGGTGTGTTTGATAGCAAACCCCATCCATTTGTGGGTCCAGTCTCAACTAAGGTAGATGTGCCACTAATAGACAAGCGTAACGGCCAGATAATATCTAAACAAGGTGACACACTCCAAATAATGGATCTTGAAACGTTTGAAACATTTGAAACGACTGCAATAGAGGAGGAGATAAAGGACAGGATAGCCCAAGGCGAAGTACAGGGAAGAGATGTAGAGTATTGGAAGGTTCTTGACAGAATCAAGATAGTGAGGATTAAAGGCTGACAAGCTAAAGTTCATACGTTGGAGCATACAACTCCTGCATGGATGCTGATGAGGAGTACCGGAAGAGCCGTCTGACAAAAAATATGTGTGTGTATGTATGTGTGTGAACACGTACAGAAATACATCAACTGATGATGAAGATTATGAGATCCTGAGGCATCCACATTAGTATTTTATTACAATTTTTTCTTACCCCTATTGTATTTTGAATTCCAATATTAACTTCAAACCTGTATCTTGATTCTGGAGGATCAAATCGATCTTGTTGATCTTGCTCGGCCAGTGTTTATCTGCAAATGATCTAGAGACATAACAACATATCTTGCAGGAACAAGAACTTAATATTAAGAACGCATAATTTTCCCTGTGTGAAGCTAGCAGCGCTTTTCTCGGGTGGCAAGGACAGCACGTTTGCAATATCTTGCGCACAAGAAATGGGACATTGCATTCTCTGCCTTATTACAATGCATCCTAAAGCAGATGATAGTGCTCTTTTCCACTACCCGAACAGCTGGGTTACGGAATATCTGGCAGAGGCAATGCAGCTTCCTCTAATCGAGTGTCCAGTATGGGGCCATTCAAAGGAAGATGAGATGAAAGCACTTGAAGAAACAATATTACATGCTAAATCGACATACGGGATCAATGGAATAGTCCACGGGGGGATATCAAGTAACTACCAAAAGCAGGCATTCGAGAAGGTATGTGCACGGCAGAGAATTGCAGCAGTCGCACCACTGTGGAACTTAGAGCCCGAAAGATACCTAAACGAACTTATCCGGAGAGGCTTTCGCATCATAATTGCCGGAGTATCAGCAATGGGCCTCGAAAGCGAATGGCTTGGCAGGGAGCTTGACAAGGAAGCAGTTGCTAAGTTGGTATCTTTGAGCAAAAGGTGTAAATTTAACCTTACATTTGAGGGTGGTGAAGCTGAAACACTTGTCATCGACTGTCCTCTATATCTGAAACAGCTTCAAATCAAAGCTGCTACTGCCTACTGGGATGGGCAGAGGGGAATATTTGAAATACAGGATGTAGCATTAATAGAAAAGAAATAGTGCATGTTTGATAATCTGCGCGAAGGCCTCCGAGGAGCTCTGAAGAAAATAGTAGGAGCATCTGACATTAATGAGGAATTGATTGACTCGATCTGCAAGGATGTCCAACGCTCTCTTCTCCAATCCGATGTTAACGTGAGACTTGTATTATCAATTACACAGAACCTTAAACAAAGGGCACTAGGCGAGCAGCCTCCTAAAGGACTTTCAAGAAAGGATCACATCGTCACAATATTGTATGGAGAGCTAGCCAAGCTCTTAGGCTATTCCGGTGATGTCATAAGGACGATTGACAAGGCGCAGGAAGATGACCCTTCTCTGGCGATGTCATTCTTCAAGCCTGGCAAGCAGAATGTAGTGCTTATGCTGGGTATTCAGGGAAGCGGCAAGACTACAGTGACTGCCAAAATGGCAAGGTGGTTCACAAGACATGGTTATAGGATAGGCGTTATTGGGGCGGACACCTGGCGCCCTGGTGCATTGACTCAGTTGAAGATGAACTGCAGCAAAATAAATGTCGAAGTCTATGGAGAAGAGAAGAATAATAACGCCGTCGCTATAGCTAGAAATGGACTTAATTATTTCAAGGATCAGAATCTTGATGTCATAATTATTGATACTGCTGGAAGACACAAAGAGGAAGAAGGTCTTCTGCAAGAAATGAGTGAAATGCATAAGGCAGCAACACCAGATTTAGTCTTGCTGGTTATTGACTCAACCATAGGCCAAGGGGCCTATAAACAAGCAGAAGCTTTCCACAAGGTTGCTGCAGTTGGAGGCATTATTATTACAAAACTTGACGGTACTGCCAAAGGTGGTGGCGCTCTTGCCGCTTCGGCTGCTACAGGCGCAAAGGTGATGTTCATTGGCACTGGCGAGCGCATAGATGACCTTGAGCAATTCTCGCCGACTAGATTTGTAGGAAGGCTGCTTGGTATGGGAGACATCAAAGCGCTGCTAGAAATGGCTAGGGGTCTGGAGCTTCAGGCAGACGAAAACCAGGTAAAGCGACTGATGAGCGGAAAGATGACTATTGAGGATTTTTATGCTCAGATGGAATCAGCAAGCAAAATGGGCTTTAGAAATATCATAGATAATTTGGGAATTTCGGGTATGGTCAAAGAAGAAAAGCTGGATGAAATGGAAACGAGGATGGAAAAATGGCGCTTTATTATACAGTCAATGACAATGCAGGAAAGGAAAGACCCTGATATTATCAATGAGTCCCGGAGAAAACGGATAGCAAGAGGCTCCGGACTACACGAGGGAGAAATTAAGGAAATGATCAAACAGTACAACACCTCCAAGACTTTCATGAAGCACAACAAGGGCAGAGGAATGGGAGGATTTCTTAGAAAGATTGGTATCGGCTAATGCCTAAGGAAACCCTGCTAAAGCGGTACAAACTCTGCAAGTACTGTCTTGAAAGGCACACCCGCAGGGGAAGATCTAGCAAGCCGTGCTATATCTGCCGTGGACTGATGGACAACCTTGGTGCCATAGCAAACAGCATAGCGGCTGCAGCCAAGTGCTTTGAATTTGACACCTTCCTAATTGGTGCAATATTGTCAACTCAGCTCTACGAGAGAGAAGACGCAATGAGGGCTCGGTTGAAAATAAGGGGAAGAGAGAGTATCAAGCATTACCTGACGAGAGAACTTGGAATTCGGCTCGCCAAGCTATCACGCAAAGAGGTAGAATACGGAAAGCCAGACATCATGATCACTCTGGTTGTAGATAAGGAGAACAATGTAAACGTGACGATAATATCCCGACCACTTGTGTTTGCTGGGGTTTACATCAAAAAATCAAGAGGACTGGCACAAAAGCAGGGTAAGTGCGTTAATTGCGGAGGGAAGGGGTGCAGTCCCTGTAATTATTCAGGACTATCCGGATATCACAGTGTCGAAGGGGTTATTTCAAGAGAAATGATGCGGATCACCGGAGGTCAGACACCAAAATTTACCTGGATGGGAAGCGAAGATCCATACAGCCTGGTTCTTGGAAGCGGTCGGCCATTTTACATGCGTATATTTAATCCGAAAAAGAGGAAGATTAAACTAAAGACGATCAAAGGCAATGGCATTAAAGCAACAATAAAGCCAATTAACAGTGTACCCGTCGCCCAACCACGCTTCACTGTCAAGAGCAAAATCCACATAAAATGCGAAAATGCTTTAACAAAAAAAATTCTAAAAAAACTCGGTTCTCTCTCGGGGTGTGCAGTAAGCTTTGAGAACAAGGCAAAAAAAGGTGTAAAAAGCGTATATTCTGTACGCGTTCGGCAAGTTGACAACAACTGTTTTAACCTCACAATTGTAGCAGATGGTGGGCTGATGATCAAGCAATTTGTGGGGGGCGAAGAATATATGAAGCCCAACATTTCAGAAATTCTTGGCTCCAAGTGTGAATGTGTTATATTTGATATAATGGACGTCCAACTTCAGTAACGTTTTTCTTTCGGCGACTCAATTTGACATCAGCAATAGATGAACACTTTTGACCCGCTCTACAAGGTTCACAATGCCTATCGACTTGGCCAGATACCACAAAAGGTTTATTGCCTTATACTGAAAAGGTTTCCGCTGGTCATAGAGGGCATTAAGCGAGTCGAGGAAGCATCTGGTTTGAATTATCCTTATTATTATGCCGAGCCGAGCCTAGTGATTTCTACTTCTGCTGTTGAATTTACCGACATGGGGATATTGTTTGCAAGGACAATACCTGTAGTGGATGCCCGCAAACAGCTACATGTGGTTGTGCAGATAACTGCACCCCTTGTATCCTATGGTCTTAAGGGAACGATACATGCCATTTTGGCACACGAGTTTATGCACTACTTGGAGCTCATAAATAGAATAACCAAAATGAAAGTAATATCTGATGAGGTATCCGGGACATTGTTTGAAGGAACTTATGCTGACTCAACTAGGCTCGTTGAAGAGCGGGCTGTCTTCAAATCCGATCCCACTTTGATTAGGCATATTACTACTCGGTTTCCAGAAGGATTCAGAGATCTGAAGCTTGAGGAGAAGGTTATCAAAACGTGGATGAACAATGGTCTCCCAACTTCAAAGGTATCCTTAGATGCGAATATTATAAAGATCCCAATAGAGGCCGTGGCATCCTTGAAGGTCGAACAGGATATCAAAGACAAAATTACTGAACTTGAAAACATAAAGCTCAAAAAGAAAAAAACGAGCTATGTCTAGCATTTCTCCCGAAGAACTCAAAGTTATCCAAAAATGTATCAGGAAAGTTGCAAAGGGCCGTACGATGGTTGCTTCATGTATATACG
>DAINRW010000041.1:0-9474 GCA_036741615.1 Nitrososphaera sp. | reverse complement strand
CATTGGCAAATCGATTAGGATTTATGAAGTTATTGTAAGTGATGTCTCCGTTTTTGCTTCAAAAAATTGCCTCTTCTGGACTATGACATTTATCATTTCTTTATTCATAAGGTACGCATAGAAGTGCCAGCTACAATTGATTGTCTTGACCTGGATAATTCATTCATGAAGGTGCGCACCCTTTTTCACTACTAAGCAGACATCTTTCTTTGAAAGCACGATATATAGAGACAACTTCTGAGTGTCTTGGAAAGAGTAGCTTCTAATCGTGTGTGAATTTAATAAAGTCAGATAAGCAGTACTGAAAATTCTACATTTCTCTATGTTTTGAATAGATCGTTTTAGATTACATAGACCTGAGTGTATTTCCAGTTAATAGCAAATCACAATCAACAAGAGTACTTTTAGATATAGTGATTGTCTCTTTATGTGCCCTTGAAGTAGATTTGTGAATGCTTTATAAGCATGACAACAGTTATGCCATGAAAGAGGGTTATACAGATAGCTAAAGCGGATCGCCTTTACAGTAAACCTTGCCCATAGGTCTGCTGAAAAAGTTTTTACAGACGTAGCATTGCAAAAAACCAATTTCACTATTCAATACGGGGCAGTCAACTGCCTCTAACTTCATGCGCTTTAGCATCTTTGGACTTACACCCTTCAACTTCAGCTTTCCCTTCTGATCCATCATGCCCGAGCTCTGGAGTTCGACTTTGGCTTGATCTGTTATCTTCACTGGTTTTTCTACCTGCTTGATTGGAACAACATGCTTGATGCCTTCTGGCGGGGCCTCACTCATCATAACTATCAAGACAACTTAGTACAGGGCGAATATATGACCCTTTGCAAGCATTTACTAATTAAGCAAAATCACTTATCTTCGTCTGGCTCTTAAAATTCTTATAGAGTTCACTTTTTTGTCCTAATTCATTCTTTGACAAAGACATACAGAAACAGGCATGCGACATTGCAGAGTCAAAGTCTTCAAACTTATGGGGAGGCTTTTTCAGGGCTTCACGTACTCCTTCTCTTATCTGCCATACTCCAACGGGTATTACATAATTGGGATGTATTTCACGGAGAACAATAGCCCCGGCCTTTTTGCGTCGATGTGCAAGATGCTCTACTACTGCAAGCCGCGCTGCAAAATACGCCCCAGCTATAGTGGGGTTATGGTTAAGTCCTCTTGCATCTTCAATATCTGTGCCTATGGCTACCTGACCTTGACTTGTGAACCAAGACTCAATCATTTCAAAAATCCATCCATCATGCGGTATCAAAATGACAGAATAATGGTTATCAAGATGCGAATACCGAGTTACTTCAAACAGATCAATTGTAGGATTCATTTTAATCTCCTTTACAAGTATTCCTGAAATAGCATCGTCAGCAGCAGAGATGCTCCAGCGAGTGGGCACAAGCTTCCGCTTCTTCTTTATCCCAAGCATCCCCATGCTGAGGACTCGCTGTATGATACTCGTTTCTACTCCACGTCTGTATAAGTTCATCATAGCTTCTACTGCCGTCAAATCTGTATCATAGTATACAGATTCAATACGCTTGTCCACTGAATGTGACGCTACTTTAAAAGATCTCATCTGCGCAGTTGGCCCAAAAGGTGGGCCTTCGTAGTCAAGTCTAAATTCTTTTTGCATTTTCACATCGGCGGTAGGCATTTTTTCAAATGTAGCCTCAGTTTCAGCAGGCTTCTCCGACATTGTGAGCTCCTGCATGTTCTCAAGATATTTGGTAGAAGCTTCATGTATATTCACATTCATAGTACCTAGCACAAGTGACAAACGATAGTTTGCTATCTCTTCAAGGCTTTTACCTGCCCACAGCTCGGTCCTGTCCAAGATAGTGGTATCGCCATGCAATGGAGGTATCATTGGTCCTATCCGCACTTTGGGGTACCCGTAACGGCCCACAAAGATCGAGGGTGGACTAGAACCATCTATCGTGCCGAGCGAAAACTTTGCAGAATTGGCCTTGATGATTTGTATCCAGTTCTCCTCAAGCTTTTTCTTTATCTCTGCGGAAGCTGACAACAATACCATAACAATGGCATTGGCAGGGTGTTATAGCATATACGTATTATTCAGGCTCTAGATTCGGTTTTTTTCTGAGTAATCTTTATCAGAAGTTATTCGATTGGTAGAGGCCAAAATAATATACCAAACAAGATGGTAACAAGGAGCGGCTTTTGCTGTTTACACTAGATAGGTAGAAGTGTTGCTGGATATCCATATGCCATCAAGTTCATAATTTATAGTCATATTTTGATTCTCAATTAGATCTCAATAGATATTGTCTAAGAGAATTTTTCATTGGAGGACAGGCTATGGCCTAAAAGCCCAGATATTATAATGCTGAGAAATATTCAATCAAAAGTTCTTTAAAAAGATGCATATATCGCCTCAATGTAGATTAAAAAACCTAACCATAATAGACTTTTATCTCATTCGACAATATTACTATAAGTCAGTTGACAAAATTATACGAACGTTGCATAGGTGGGGCAATAGTTTATAACATTAATGATTTCGCTATTGCCACGTAGTAGATTCCCAGATGGACCCGCTAGACAAGACCATTCTTGCTAACCTGTATTCTAGCATGTTAGATCCTTCAATTTCAGCCTATGCGAGATTAAAGGCACGGTTGCCCATAAGCCAAGAATTCTACAATTCCATAGTAAGCCGTCTTGTCAATGTTGGCCTTGTAGAAAAATCTGACCCGACCAAACTTACGTTCATTGGTCGTGATGCACTAAAGGTCGTCCTTGTAGGAGGAGTTTTTGATCTCATCCATCCGGGTCACATTCATACACTCAAGGCTGCAAAAGCAGAAGGGGACGTGCTTATCGTAGTAGTCGCAAGGCAATCCACCGCTCAGAAGATAAAGAAATTTAGAAAGATCTATCACAATGAAAAGCTCCGTAAGGACCTCGTGACTTCGCTTAATTTTGTTGACTTGGCACTAATCGGCAAAGAGGGCACTCTTTATGACACAGTTGAATATGTCAAACCAAACGTGATCGCACTTGGCTATGACCAAGCACACAGTGAAAAAGACATTGCCGAGAACTGCAAGAAACGTAACTTAAATGTGCAAGTTATAAGACTGTCAACTCCAATACCAGGATCAAAGAGTTCAAAAATAAAGGAGGAACTAGGTGATTCAATCTATGGCATCTAAGTTAGCCGCACCTGCACTTTTATTCTGTCACCGTTTTTGATGCCTGCTGCCTGCTTGATCGATATTGGAGCTATCACTTCAAGCATACTATCATCATAGTGTGTACGTTCAAGCACAAGTACAGCAGCATTGTCTATTGTACCGTCATTTATGGTCGCGCGATAGCATTTGACCCAGCCATAGGTACGTGTGCCGTCACTAAAGCCATTGATAAATATCGACGGATGCTTACCAAGCTCCAGTCGGCCATTCATGTCTATCTGATCAGTTAATCGGACGTTTAATGTCCCAGGGTACGGTTCGTATCCTAATTTTTCTCGGAACTGTCTCCGGTAGCCCTCCAGTGACATGTAGTATGCTCCCTCTCCCATACCCGAAATCACATTGCCATTGAAATCCATCGTTGCAGGTGTAGATTCAATTGCAGCTCTTAATGATAAATAAAGACCCTGTATTTCGGAATAGCCTTTATCTGTGACTTTGACTGCAAATTTTTGCCCTTTTTTTAGGCGCTCAATGTAGCCGGAGGTTTCCAAATCTAGAAGGTGTTTCGACGCTGCTTGTTGGGATCTACCGATGCCCTTGCCAAGTAGTGTGGTCGTTACTTCTACAAAATTGTGACGGGCCCCTTTTGAAAGGAGCTCAATCAAAGTCAATATATGCTGTAGTTTGATCTCAGGCATTATCCTTACTAGTTACTTATGCCAATGTCACCAAAAGTCCTGATTCGGATGTCAGATGGCTTTTTCAAATCTGTCATTCGATGTCCTACAATATACTCAATACCGGCCCTGTCAGCTGCATCGACGAGTCTCTGAGTAACAATACCATCTATTACCAGTAGCTTGCCACCCTCTGCACTAGTAAGCCTCTTAATAACTTCCGATACTGGAACCTTAAGCAGAGTATTCATAGAGCCATCCAGCAAGACAGCCTCAAGAGTCTCGTTTATTTGAGGGTAAACATCACGAACTGCAGAGACTATCTCAGCACTGTCTTCAACCAGCGTCCCTTTGGCTGGTTGCGCTGATTCTAGTGCTTCTGGCTGTCGAGAAGGTGGAGCGCGATAATCCTCTTGCTGATCTCTTTCTCTCCTATAATTCCTCCTCTCATAATGGTGTTGTTGTTGTTGATGATGAGAAGGCTGGTGAGTAGGATATACAGGCTGTTGAACAGATTGTACCTCGGATGAGAATGCATCCTTCAAGATTTCAGATATCTCAAGCGGAGTGCATTCCTCCACTTCCTTACCTGTGGGGGCTCTAAGCACCTTGTCTATCTTTACGACGCCATGCAGCTCCTTCAGTATGAGATCTCCTGCTCGATCACCGTCAAGAAATGCCACTACACGCTTACCTTCTGTAAGTTTTGTCACAGTTTCGTCGATCCTTGCACCCTCTATTGCTATAGCGTTGTCATAACCTGCACGCAGAAGATTCACTACGTCTGCCCTTCCTTCCACTAGTATTATCCAAGGAGAATCAAAGACTCCTGTACCGCAGGCCAGTTGCGCTTTTCCAAAGCTTGTGAGTTTCCCCGGCTTGCTTGCATCATAAACATCCTTGAGCATCTCGTCCCCCTCGCTTATAGTTCTAGTGGCCCAGTCTTGCACTATCTTCTTAGCGCGATCAACTATGACCTTCTTCTTTATGGCCCGAATGTCATCAATCCCGATTAGGCCGAATTTAGCCGGAAACGGCCCCACCTTGTCAATACTCTCTATTGCTGCCGCAATTAGCGCTGCCGTAGAAATGTCTGTACTCATTGGTATTAGGGCATCACCCTTAGTCATGTTGCCCTTAGTTTCCACGTTTACTTCAATTCTTCCAACCTTGGATACTTTTTGTAATTCATTGAGGTTCATTTCTGGACCGAGAAGGCCCTCTGTCTGTCCAAAAATAGCACCGATTATATCGGCTTTCTCGACCAAACCATCAACATCAAATTTTAACTTAACATGATATTTTACTATACCTGTGGTGGGCAATTTCTTTCATAACCTCGCAGTTTGCTGGTATATAGTTTTCACTTTTCTTTGCTTGAATATAAGTGCTTTGTAAAGCTTCAGAGAATCACGTATAAAAATAAAGGTCCTTGCGACTTCCTGTAATGCCCAACATGTGCGGTGCATAAATGACAAGATCCTCAACATGTCTCACTTTGCCATTTGTTATCCTTGCAAGTGTCCTCTTGTATGACAGGTTTATACTATGCCTGCTCAATTGAAGTTGAGAAATTAATCGGCTTGTGAGATATTTGCCTGTTCTGTCCATATCCAATAGCAGGATTATCTTTTTGTTTATGCTATCATGGCTATCTACGAAGTCAGCAATTCCCTTAAAATGATGGAAAACGGCAGGGTTGCCAGTGAAACCTACTTTTGACAGTGCCTCTGCATCCCTTCTACCCTCAACTACGATGACGGAACCTCTCTCGGATTCTTCATTGAGCATACAAATAAAACTACGCAGGCGTTCAACGGTCTCATAGTCATCGACTTTATATTGATAGCCCACAGTACAGCTAATCTGTAACACCCATCAGATTTAATATTTTTCCTCATGGCATAAATACACTTGAGAACGAATCGTAGGTATTGCCCAAGATACTTTCAGTACAAAATATTGGGTGCGAACCACTAGGCTTACTTGAGCAGATGTTTGTGTCTGATGGCTACGACATAGAAAAGGTAAATGCACAGAATGACTCTGTCCCTACAAGCCCGTTGGGATATGATGCAGTAATAATCCTCGGAGGCCCAATGGCAGTATACGACAATTTAGCATACTTGCAAAAAGAGCAAGAACTAATCAGGAATGCAATAAAAAATGAAACTCCATTATTGGGGATCTGTCTTGGGTCGCAGCTCATTGCTCAGGCTGCAGGGGGTCGTGTCTACAAGGGCAAGAGGAAGGAGATAGGATGGTACAATGTGTATTTGACACCAGCCAGCAGCAATGACATTTTTAGAGGCTTAACCAATAAGACGATCAGGATATTCCAGTGGCACGGAGATACATATGACCTGCCAGCAAATGCAAAGATCCTAGCGTATTCTGATCTTTACCCCCAGGCATTTAGGATCGGGTCCGCAGTTGGCATCCAGTTTCACTTTGAAGTTGACGAACATCTCATACAAACATGGATGAATGAATACAGGGATGACTTGATCGCTGAAAAGATCAACCCGGAGATTTTATTACCGGCGCCCACAGAGTTAGAAGCGTTAGCAATTCAAGGCAGGCGCATATACGATAATTTTACAAGAGTTTTACAAAAATGAATAAAAGGTCGCATTTGGCACATCAGGTAACTATATAAAAGCTAAACAGGTTTTTTCCCTCAATAAAAATGACCAATGAGAAGGTTAAGAAACTCTTTGATGACATTTATTTAAGCAAGGAAAAAGTAATAACTGAAGAACTCGCCAAACAAGTCTTGACCGAGTACGGAGTCAGAGTACCAAAATACGCGCTGGTTACTAACGAGGAAGAGGCAGAAATAGAGGCGGGGAAAGTAGGTTTTCCTCTCGTCGCAAAGATCGTTTCACCGGAGATCTTACATAAGACAGATGTTAAGGGGGTCAAGGTCGGCCTTCAAAACCAAGAGGATGTTAAGAATGCATTCAATGATATGTACTACAGGCTTAGCAAGCAGTATAATGTAAAAGGCGTGCTGCTCGAAAAAATGGCAGCAGCTGGTGGCGTAGAGATCATTGTAGGCCTGCAGAATGACCCTCAGTTTGGCCCTGTTATCATGGCAGGCATAGGTGGTATTTACACTGAAGTCTTCAAAGACGTTTCATTCAGAGTTTTGCCAATAACAAAGGAAGATGCAATCAGCATGATAGATGATTTGAAGGGGAACAAGATACTCAAGGGTTTCCGGGGGATGCCACCTGTAAACTTGAATATGCTTGCAGAGGCACTGGTCAATATTGGTAGATTTGGGACGGAGATGGCTCCATATTATGAAAGTATTGACTTTAATCCAATCATATTCTATGAAAATGAATATGTTGTGGTTGATGCCAAGATCCTACTGCGAGAAAAGCCAGACTTAGAAGCCATCTCAACTGCCCAACCAAGATCTGAATATATGGATCTTTTCTTTAATGCCAAGTCAGTGGCTTTGATTGGCGCTTCGCCTGAACCCGGCAAGGTAGGCAACTCGGTTTTGGAAAGTTTGGCAAAGCATGAATACATTGGCAAGGTCTATCCCGTAAACGCAAAGGGCTATTCTGAGATCATGGGTCTTAAGGCGTATAAGAGCATTGATGAGATAGCCGATAAGGTAGATGTTGTAGTCGTTACGGTCGATTTGAAATTTGTGCCGGATCTACTGAGATCGGCGGCCAAGAAAGACATCCACAACTTTGTCATCATTTCTGGGGGAGGCAAAGAACTTGGAGGAGAGCGAGCAACCATTGAGTCGCAGATCAGAGAGCTGTCAAAGGAGTTGCAGATCAGGATAATCGGCCCCAACTGCATAGGCATGTTCAATGGCGAGAACCGCCTTGATTGTGCATTTCAAGGCCATGCAAGAATGATACGCCCTAGAAAGGGCGATGTTGCTTTCCTATCACAGAGTGGAACAGTGGGTATTGCATTTATGGAGAGCTCCGATAAATTTGGCATGAGCAAAATGATCTCATATGGTAATAGATCCGATGTGGACGAGGCAGACATGATCTGGTACCTCTCTGAAGACACACAAACCAGAGTTATTGGACTCTATGTAGAAGGCTTGGGCGACGGCAGGAAGTTCATGAATACTGCAAGACGAGTGATTATAGAGCGAGGCAAACCAGTAGTTGTATTTAAAAATGGCAGATCTGCAAGAGGGGCCAAGCAGGCCGCTTCTCATACGGGATCACTTGGCGGGTCGTATGCAGTCGTAAAGGGTGCACTCGATCAAGCAGGTATTATATCAGTAGATAGTTATGAAGAGATGACAGCGGCTCTCAAGGCTCTCACATGGCAACCGGTACCAAATGGTGGCAGAGTAGCAATGGTAACCAACGGAGCAGGACCAATAATTGCTGCAATTGACCACTTTGAAAGGCTTAGTCTGCAAGTAGCTGAATTGAGTGAAGAAACTAAAAAATCACTTAAAGATCACTATCCACCGACATATGTGATAGGTAACCCTTGCGACATCACAGGCTCTGCTAATGCTGACGACTATCGGTTTGCAATACAGTCATTCATGGACGATCCCAATATTGACATCATCATGCCTTGGTTTGTATTCCAAGATGATCCTCTTGAAGAGTCGATTGTAAACGTTCTAGCTTCATTTCAGAAGCAAAAGAAAAAACCAATACTTGTGGGCGCTATGGGAGGACCGTTTACAGAAAAGATCTCGCAACAGATTGAGGACACA
Source organism: Nitrososphaera sp. (assembly GCA_036741615.1). Classification (GTDB taxonomy): domain Archaea; phylum Thermoproteota; class Nitrososphaeria; order Nitrososphaerales; family Nitrososphaeraceae; genus Nitrososphaera. Next base: position 891 of record DAINRW010000041.1, on the reverse strand, counting down.
AACGTTCCAGTGTACCACTCAGTCATTGAATGGGTTACTGCTGCGGGTGCTCTTGCTAAGTGGTCAAGAGTAAGAGGGCAAGCAAAGTAACAAGATCCATTTTTTGATTTGAGATGTTGCGATCTAAAGATTGAGTAGAAACTTTAGGGCTACTTCTTTTAGGCCAGTAGCCATTATTTTTTGTAGGAATAGGAAGAGATCACACAGCTGCCGAAAGTACCTGGTATAACATTTACGTCTTTAATTTAAAGCAATCACGATGATTTAAATTAGTTACAGTGAACGACTGGTATTACAATATCAACAGTTGAGACACGACGGGCATTTGGCGTTCTGTTTATAGCAGTGTCGATAGCTGTGGTAATTGCTTCATTTCTTAGCGAATTTGCTTATTTCACAAATAGTCTTCCGCTATATTGCCATGTAATGATCTGGCTTGCAAGCTTTACTGGGGTATTTGGAGCAAGTTACAGGCGTTTGCGCAAAGCATTACCAGCAATCATGAACAGGATGAAGACAAGCACCAGGTGGCCAACAGCTGCAAAAATACTCAATGGGGTTTGTTGGGCAGGACCTTTTGCTGCAATAGCCGCTTTTCCATCATTTTACCAGTACCTTATCCTAGCTGGCATTGGTCTGGGCAACTTGTCGACTTATTTGATGATCAAAAAGTATAGCGGTAATGATAACCGCGAGCAGCTGATAGTCGCTTTAGTTTCTCTTGCTGCAGTACCCGCTGCTGTCATGATCGATAGCATGATTTTTGCAACACGACAGGACATTGCAGTGATGCTGTCAAGAATCTTCATTGGAATCGCCTACGCCACGGGAGGAGCATTTGCATTACTAAGGAAAGCGGGCCCGGTGGGCTTCGATCCCACGACTTCCGGC
>DAINRW010000040.1:6099-9501 GCA_036741615.1 Nitrososphaera sp. | reverse complement strand
GGTTGTCAATCAAAGAGCGCCGTTCGACCATTTTGCAGCATGCAGAGAAAGCAGAGCATTGTCATGTAGTTGCAGCATTTGAGCCAGAAAATGTATTCTATCTCACAGGTTTTTGGGGTGAAGCCATAGCAGTATGTATGGACCACGACACAACAAAGTTGATCACACCCAAATTGGAATATTTGAGAGCTGAAAAGACTTCCTTAGACTGTGAAGTAATTGTCACTGAAAGAGGAAGTGAACTTATTTCCACATTTGTTTCACTAATAAAAAGTAATAAAGTGTGCACCGACTGCAGCGAATACTATACTATCGACTCAATTCGCAAACAAGGCGGCGACATTTTGGTAAATACAGATCCATTCTTCCTGACACGCAGGATAAAGGATCAGGCCGAGATTAAAGTTATCTCAAAAGCAGCCAAGATACTAGATAATTTGTATGAAATATGCCAAGAGGTAATGAAGGTAGGCCTATCAGAACGTGATCTTCAGGCAAATCTCATATATGAGGCAATGAAAATGGGTGCAAATCCTCCGTCGTACAAGTCTACACTAAACCCTCTAATCATAGCAGGAGGTCCGAACAGTGCACTGCCACATGCTGAAGTAACAGACAGAAAATTCCGCAAGGGAGATATGATAGTAGTTGACCTTACACTTCGGCATGCCGGTTACATTGCTGACGCAACAAGGACCTTTGTTCTTGGCTCTGCGACCAAAGAGATGAATAAGGTGTATGAGATAGTGCAAGAGGCTCAAAAAATAGGCCTCAAAACGGCAAATGCAGGCATGACCTGTGGTCAGGTTGATGCAGTATGCAGAAACTTGATAGCAGATCGTGGATATGAGAAACTATTCATCCATTCAACCGGACACGGTATAGGTCTTGATGTTCACGAGCCTCCTTGGCTTAGGATGAAAAATGATGAAGAGCTTAGATCAAACATGGTTGTTACAATCGAACCGGGGATATACATAGAGAACAAATTTGGTGTAAGGATAGAAGACAGCATAATTATAAATGATGGCAAGCCACAAGTGCTCAACAAGTTTACAAAAGATCTTCTTGTTCTCTGACAAATAAAGAAAACTATATTCTCTAGCTGTACCACTTCGTACTCGTCAGAAGCTAAGAACAAAAAATCGTATCCCTAGGCTCTGCATTCTTTCTGATAGATCAGGCATTGGACATGCTGAATTTTTTATTAACTTATCTAGATCTCTCCTTTTGATTATATCAACGCCCAAGACATTACAAAAAATTGTCACTCTGATAAGCGACACAAAAAGAAGTAGTAGTAATATTCGGCAGCAACGCTGATTACTCCTAAGATCCATTTATCTCTGCTATTCAGATAACATCATTTGCTACGACTCTTTGCTGTTAATTCCGCCACAAGCTCCAGCAGTCTTTGAGCAACTTGTACCTTGCTATTAAGAGGCAAGTGGATTACTTCTTTGTTCTTTTTAACAATAAACACTTCGTTTTCATCGGAGCCAGGCTCTGAACCTTTCCTGGCTATGTCATTTGCAACAACAATATCTGCATTAGACTCTTTCAGTTTTCTGTATGCCTTTTCTATCAGGTCCGAGTCGGATGCCTGATAGTCTGCCTTGAATGCAACGAGGAAGGTGTCCTTACTTTTATTTTTCACTTCATCAATTATTTTCCTTGTAGGAGTAAGTGATAACTCGAACTTGCCTAACCGTGTGTCGATTTTTTTGTCTGATCTTTTTAATGGCGCAAAGTCTGCAACAGCGGCAGTCATTATGACAACATCATACTTATCCGATGATAACTCCGAAAGAACTGCCTTATACATTTCTTCACCTGTACTTATACGGATTATTTTTTTGCCACTTGGGGGATTCGTGACTCCGTGACCATACACTAGGGTGACAGCTGCACCCATTCGCTTTGCCTCCTGTGCTATAGCAACACCCATTTTGCCTGAGCTTAGGTTAGTCATCACCCTTATTGGGTCAATATATTCAACGGTACTTCCAGCAGTAACCAGCATTCTCTTACCTGCTAACACAGTCTTGTTGTAAAGGACTGAAACTGTGGTATCTAGTATATGCTCAGGATCTGCAACTTTTGCCTTACCTGCTTCCATTTTGGGGTCCACGAATATCATATACTCTCTTAACTTAGTGATATTTTGCTTGACAAACACGTTCTCATACATCGCCTCATGCATTGCAGGCGCTACTATTATCGGGATTTTGCTGCCGAGTGCAACGCTAAGGATTGATGTAACAGGCGTATCATCGATGCCTGCTGCTACCTTGCCAAGAGTATTGGCCGTACATGGGTAGACAATGACAAGGTCTGACATACCATAGTCAGCTAGCATAATATGCTCCAAATTACCGGTCAACTTGGTGATAACATCATTACCTGTAGCCCATCTCATTATTTCAGGATTAAGCAGCACTGACGCAGTTGACTCCGTCATTACCGCATAAACATCTGCACCGTGTCGCATCAATAGCCGCGCTAGGTCTATTGCCCGATAAGCGGCAATACTTCCCGTAATGCAAAGTACTATTTTTTTACCTTCAAGCTCAGCTCCTTTTGTTCCAAGGATGTCTTTTGAAGGGTGAACTCCTCTTCTTACTGTCATATTCTTCGTTCATTCTTCCACTTGTCTAGCTCCTTTGCATCCATATGGAAAGTGTTAGATTCCTCTGGAAACATGCCAGTTTTGACTTCATGGTTATAGCTTGAAATTGCATCAAATATCTCTTTGTTAAGTTCTGAATATCTTTTTACGAATTTCGGCCGAATGTCTTGATAAATGCCTAACATATCATGGAGAACAAGCACCTGACCGTCGCAGTTAGGACCTGATCCTATGCCTATAGTTGGAACTGACACCCTTCTTGTTATTGCATCTCCGACCTCGCTTGTAACCATCTCAAGGACAATGCTAAAGACACCTGCCTTCTCCAGCTTAATAGCGTCTTCAATTAGCTTGTTTGCTCCTTCTTTTGTCCTACCCTGCAATTTGTAGCCTTCCCATAACGCTGATGTCTGAGGTCTAAGTCCAATGTGACCCATAACGGGTATTCCTGCATCGATTATCGCTCTTATAGTATCTGCAATTTCAGAACTTCCTTCAAGTTTGACTGCATCGCAACCCGCCTTTATCATCTGGATTGCATTTTCAACTGCCATACCTGGACCCACCTGATATGAACCAAATGGCATGTCGCCAACTACTATTGCACGTTTAGTTCCCCTCGCCACTGCACCACAAAATATCGTCATCTCTTGCATACCTACAGGCACTGTGCTTGAATAACCCAATACCACCATTGCTGCGCTATCACCCACAAGCAAAATGTCAATGCCTGCGCTATCGCATATCTTTGCAGTAGAATACTCATATGCTGT
>DAINRW010000040.1:1776-5999 GCA_036741615.1 Nitrososphaera sp. | reverse complement strand
CTCGCGCTCCTCCGTTCTATAAAATATGTTGACCTCGATATCTGCACCTGTCACTTTTGCAAGCTCCACCACCGCACCTGGGCATAGTGCGGCAGTGTTGCCGTTTACAGAAATGACGGGCCGGGTTGAGAGCAACAGTAATGCTGCAGCTGTATTAATCGCCAGTTGAGCATTCTCTGTCGTGCGCTCACCAAGCAGATAATCGTATGCCTCTCCTCTTCCATGAGCAATTAGACCCTCTGGTGCCGCTAGGCCTCGTCTAAAGCCACTGACTAGCAACTCACGGACGTAAAGAGACTTGGCTCGAGGATGATCTGGCGGTACCGCAATGTTGTTTATGTGCAAATTTAGAGCACTCTTGCCCCTGTCATATCTATATTACATACAATGAGCGTGCCGCCAAATTCTCTGAGCGCACATGCTGCCTCAGATGCCACTTCCTCTGAAACGATAGTGAAAACAGTCTGACCAAAGAGTGCCACGCTTGATTCGATTCCTCTTGTCTTAAGAGCTGTGATTGGTCCCTTACATCTGCCTTCTGCAAGACCTAATGTCTCTGCAAATCTGCGTGACATTTTGAGAAACTCATCAATACTTTTTGACGCCGATAGTTTGGTTAACATTACGCCTCCAAGGCCGTTTATTTCATTCATGCGGTTTGTGAGAAATGATTTCGTCAAAATTGGAGCAAGGCAGAGGATTATGGCTTTATAGTCCTTATTCAGATCAATCTTGCTAACAGAACCTATACCTGGTGCTCCTGCACTTGTTCGCATCTCAAAACCTCCCACAAACTCCGCGATTACAGTGCCTAGGCCTGTATTGCAGGCAATCTCTGCATGATGCGCTATTTGTGCTGCTTGAGTTCTATTGAAGCCTGTGTTTAGTGCTCTATTTAGTGCATATGAGAGACTAAGAGCAGCTGCACCACTAGAGCCAAGACCAAATCCAACTGGGATTTCCACATCGTGATGGATGCTTATAAAGTAAGGTCTATCTGCAAATTTGAGATATTCCTCCACCACCCACTTTGAAACTTCTGCGTTACGACTCTTAATGCCATTGATCCACAGTTCATACTCTGGTTTTGAAGTCTCGTGAACATAGACAGTTGTTGTGATGCCTTTATCAATAGAAAATCCTGCCCCTTTAGAACCTCTATGCATAGGAGAGAAAGGAGAAATATCATGCGGTACTTCGAAAAATCCTGTTATGTGACCTGGACTAAACGCTTTTGCTACCGCTATCTGCTCTCTAACCAGGTCTGTTGCCATATGTGTATTTATAAAGTTCAAAAATATAAAAATAATGTTTAATTAGTTTAAATGTATTTAAATAAATTACATGGCACACTATGCAAGACGATTACAGCAAATAGGTAGTAGTATTTTGGTGTCGCTGCCAACCATGTGGATCAAGAGCAATAATCTTAGGAAGGGAAGCATCGTGCCAGTACATATCAATCGTGACAACTCTATATCGATATTTCCTTCTCAAGACGATACTGCAGACAAGATAAAGGAATTGACAATTCCCTATTCCTCTGTATCGATGGATATGCTGGTGAATCAAGTGTACGGTGGCTACCTGCTTGGCTACGATATGATCACGATCAAGGCTAGCCTGCAGATCTCGTTTGAAGATGCCGATCGGATTAAGAAAGCTATGCGAAAACTGGTTGGCCTGGAAATCGTGGATGAAGATGGTTTTCATATATCTGCTCAATTCTTGCTTGATGCAGATACACTTGATGCTGAAAAGATACTTCGCCGTATGAGCGCAATAGTTGCAGGCATGTACCGAGACATGCTTGAAGCCCTAAAGCTAAAACAAAATAGCAGCATTCGTAAAGTAATAATCGGCAGGGATGACGAAGTCGACCGACAATATTTTTTGCTCGTCAGACTGATCAGAAGTGCTATGATGGATCAAAAACTAGCGGCCAAGCTGAACCTAAGCAACATTGATATCCTGGACTATAGGATAGCGGCCAACCTTCTTGAAAGTGCAGGGGACTATATTGTTGATCTTGCAAACTCGATAGATCTTTCGCATATCAAAGCTGTCGATGAGATCGTCGAGGCTGGAGTACTTGTAGAAAAGATGCATGAAAAGTCAGTTGCTGCTTTTGTGAACAAGAATAGATCGGAATCAAACGCTATCATCAAGACGTACGATAATTTTATTGAAATTATAAATTCAATTAAGAACAGCGTAGATCCAAAGAGTCTAGAGTCTACAGTCGCAGTATTGAATCTCATATACTCGATGGATAAGATAGCGCGCTGCTGGATCGATGTTGCGGATCTGGTTAAACCTCTTCACCTTACCGCCCCTCTCAAAAACGCATAATTATTGAAATGAGATAATTTGGTCATGACTCGCAATAATAGCGTTGAGAATGTTTTGATATTGCAGGGTGGCGGGTCGCTTGGAGCCTTTGGTTGTGGAGTATTTAAGGCCATTGCGGAGAGCCAGGTCAAGATAGACATACTTGCTGGCACATCAATAGGTGGAATAAATGCTGCAATTATTGCAGGCAGCAGGGATAAACGACCTGAATCTGCACTTGAACAATTCTGGCTCGAGCTTGCAGAAAACTCAATTGATCTTGCGCCATCATTGACACACCCTATACCTCCTGATCCTAGCAACAATAAGTCAGATAGTTACTACAGTCGTTACTACCAGCAGGCGGGTGTGCCATTTAGGCAAGCGTTGTCATTTTACAGCTCGGCGATATATGGTAATAGTATGATGTTTTTGCCTCGATGGAGGCCTGAGTATGTGATAAAAGATCCTAAATATTTTCGACCAACTGAATGGACGTACATCTATGATCACTCGCCGCTTGCCTTGACACTTGAAAAATATATCAATTATGACAAGTTGCGGCCTGGCGGAAATCCAAACACTCGTCTGATAATAACAGCGGTAAATGTACTGACTGCAAAGCCAATGACTTTCGACAGCGCACATCAACAGATAACCGTCAGGCATCTGCTTGGAACTTCTGGGTATCCTCTTTATGGGTTCCCTTGGATTGAAGTCGAAAAAGGAAAATATGTATGGGATGGGAGCCTCTTGAGCAATACTCCCTTAAGAGAAGTGATAGATGCATCCCCCGTTATAGACAAGCGAGTTTTTATCGTCGAAAACTATCCAAAAAAGATTGAAAGATTGCCACAGAATCTACCTGAAGTATTGCACAGGGCACGAGACATAATGTTCAGCGATAAAACTGCTCACAACGTCAAGATGTCCAAAGTGATAACACAACATCTAGAATTCATTGAGCAATTATACAAGATAATTGAAAACAACGTCGATCAAGGCAAGATAGATAAGCAAAAGCTGGACGACATTCACAAGAAGTATCAGAAGATGATGAAAGAGCATGGAGCAGAAATAAAGAAAATATTTTACATCACAAGAGAAGAGCGCTTTCCTTATCTATACGAGAATACAGATTTTACTCCTGCAGGGATAAAAAACCTCATAAATGAAGGCGAGTCAAAGACGAAAGAGGTATTGCGGAAAAAGGGTCTTTAGATAGAAAGTCCCTTATAGTCTATTTCTACTTCAAACGATTGGTATCCTGCTGCTTTGACCTCAGATGCTATTGTTGTGCTTTCCCTCGTGCCCGGTGCAAGAGCAATAATTGCCCCTCCTCCTCCTGCCCCTGTTATCTTCGCTCCAATGGCACCGGCTTTACTGCATATATCTATTATATCCTGTGCTTTGTGGTGCGATACGCCGATCTGCTGAAGTATTATTTGATTTTCATTCATAAGCTCGCCGATTCTATCATACTTGCCTGATTCTATTGCAGTCCATGCTTGCAAGCAAATCTCACTAGCCTGCTTTGTGAGGCTTTCAAAGAGTGTCTTATTCTTGTCTCTAAATCTCTTGACGCCCGATACAAGGTCTGAAGTGTAGTGTTTGATACCTGTGCTGGCAACAACAAGGGAGAGCGATCCCTTTGTCTCTATGCTCTTGAAGTTTTTTGATTTGCTGCAGAAATGCATCAGCCCACCGAAGGTGCTTACATAGCAATCTGCTCCTGAAGTTCTCTTATGGATTTGTCTCTCTGACTCTATTGCAAGCTCGCATACTTGATGCCTGCTTATCTGTTTTCGGAAAAGAGAATCTACAGCAGCAACTGTCGCAACACATGATGCTGCAGAAGATCCGAGGCCTATGCCTGGAGGTACTCTTGAGGA
>DAINRW010000040.1:0-1676 GCA_036741615.1 Nitrososphaera sp. | reverse complement strand
CCAAGTGGCGTCTCCCATGTGCCATCTTTCATAGCAGCCACCCAGGAACCTATGCCATAGTGGTTTGGGCCCACCATTATAACATCACGGAAATTTACTGATGCCACTTCGTAAAAGCCGTTTGCAGCAACCGCCCCAGAGTAAACATAGCCTGCATGAGGCGATACTATGCCATAGATTTTTCGGGGTTGCCTATTGACAGATAGAGTTGAAGTCAGAATCCTGCCTGGACCAAACCGCTGGTCGCTAAAAGATTGGTCAATGAGCGCTCTTAGCTCCCTGGGGTTGTCGGGATAAAACATACCTGCGACGGCAGGTGCTCTTTTTATCAAGGTACTTCTCAATCAGATTGAACCAAAACAAGTAATATAATTGATAGTTCTGCAGAAAACATGCACCCTAATACTCCCCATCCTCTCCTAAACTATCTATCTTGACGGTTTCCCGTTCTTGCCAAATTAAGAGATTTTCCACACGCAAAAATGATGCATTTTAACTATAACTTTTTCCAGCGGAACAGAATTACCTAGCCCTCCCTGTGAGCAACCCGGAGCTAAAGAACATATGGTATATCCCAGATAAAAAAAGAGGAAATAATCCTAATAATACTTATTTTCCCGAAGATGTGTTTCAGACACGACAAGTGCGCCGATACTGAAGGCCTATTAGGAAGTCCTTGCAGAATTGTTAGATCACGTAAATAGATAATTGCTCAACGAGTTTTTGCTCTCGTCTGATAGCTTTTCGAGAAATAAGATTTGCAAAGTTATGGTTATGCAACGACTTAAGCCTGTCTATATATTCTTTATTATTGAAATTTACTGCATAGTACAGGGAATACGAGAATGTGGTATTGTTGTTTGGCTTTTTCCTTTGTATAATTGCAGTGGTTCGGATGGGTTATTGCGTGAGTGGTCGTACTGCGGCATCTATAGTGTACGTGACGGTGAAGGGTTCAGAGCTTCGTTTGTGAAACACCAGTCCACTTCCTGTGAATTCAAATGTGCCAGATGCAGCAGGGACATCTCCTGTAATTATATTATTATCAATTATGCCTGTAAGATGAGAATATGTTATAGTCGTACCATTTATCACTGCAGTAGGAGGCTCTCCATGTTCTTCATCCGGTGGCTGGTGAGGACTGTAGATGTGTATTACCTCTACTTCTATCGGCTTGCTTGCTGTAAATGTGACGTGACCGGTATAGATCTTGCCATCATCTCTTATTGGCAGTGCGAATACTACTGCATGAGGAAGATTACCTGTATGAGCTACAGGAGCTGCGCTAGACTCTGCAGTCTCTTGTAACCTAATAATTTCTTCATTTTGCTGTTGTGCAATTGCCTGAGTCTTCATTCCTATACCAGAAACAGCAGATGCAATCGACAGCGCAATGCCAATAGCCAACAGAATCATCGTTATGATCCTTGTTGATCCTCTAAATTCATCCATTTGCAATCATTCAACCACGACAATGATATAGGTTTTGCAATTTGCCTCTATCTGGATCGTAACAAAAGGTGTCCCATAAAAGGCTGAATATGTGTTTCTGAGGTAGTCCCTACTATGGACTCTGCATAGCTGTTTGAATCAGATTTCTTCGCTGCGCTATTTGTAGATGTGATGGACTATTCAATTTCTCACATGGCGTCAGCCTTACTCCTGAAAGATCTTGT
>DAINRW010000039.1:0-9581 GCA_036741615.1 Nitrososphaera sp. | reverse complement strand
TCCCGCTTATTCAATTGGTAGCGCGCATAATCGATGGCAAGGTCGTGTCGGCAGATGTAAAATCCAGGGTTATGGGGGCGGTTCGAGAATTGAAGGCGGTTGGCGTTCAGCCGTGTCTTGCAACTGTGCTGGTCGGAGATGACCCTGCATCTGCAACCTATGTTCAGAGTAAGCATAAGGATGCAAAAGAGGTAGGTATAGTTACAAGGGATCATAGGCTTGCAGCCACCTTTAAGCAGAATGAGTTACGAGAGCTAGTACAACTCCTAAATAATGATCCTGCAGTTCATGGTATTTTGATACAGCTACCTTTGCCATCTCATATCTATGAATTTGATATCCTTACTTCACTAAACCCACTAAAGGACGTGGACGGCTTGACTCCATACAACATTGGCATGCTGCAGAGTAGTATCGCTGCGCTTAAGCCCTGTACACCTTCTGGTATAATGGAGCTTTTAGATTATTATAAAATAGATGTATCTGGGATGGATGTAGTAATTGTAAACCGCAGTAACTTGGTGGGGAAACCGCTTTTGACCTTGATGTTGGAACGAGATGCCACAGTGACAATTTGCCATTCTAAGACAAAAGACCTGAACGAAAAGCTACACCGTGCAGATCTGGTTGTTACTGCAGTGGGTAACCGTCAGCGCTTTACTCTTACGGCAAACATGGTAAAGGAAGATGTAGTCATTATTGATGTTGGGATAGCTCGGCTTAATGGTAGGCTGACTGGGGACCTTGATTTTGAATCTGTAAAGCAAAAAGCATCCTGGATAACGCCGGTACCTGGTGGAGTAGGTCTTATGACCCGCGCGATGCTTTTGAAAAATACCGTGACTGCTGCTTCTCTTACAACACGAGAGATGAGTATGTAACTGCTGCGAGAAAAAAAAGAAATACGACAAGAGATGCTTAATATGCGCAACAAGTTAAATTCCCCGGAGGTTGCAAAAAGGAGCAAAGCCATACAAGAGTTTGTAATAAACACTGAGGAGTTCCAGCAGGCCAAGGTCGTTGGAGCATACTTTGCAATTGGTTCTGAGGTGATGACAGAGCTGATAATTGGGCGTGCAAAAATATTGAACAAAAAGATCGCGTTGCCACGAGTCGAAGAGGACAAGATCGCATTTTATGAACTCTCGTTGACAAATACTTTAGTCAAGGGCAAGTTCGGTATCATGGAACCTCCTCCATACAAGCCTATGGATAAGATCGATATACTGGTCGTTCCTGGTATTGCTTTTGACAAGAATGGTAACCGTCTTGGATATGGTAAGGGATTTTATGACAGGTTACTAGCTGACAAACGAACAAAATTTTCTATAGGACTTGCATATTCATTTCAACTCGTTGAGAGCTTGCCATATGACCTGTATGACAAAAGACTAAATGCAATTGCTAGCGAAGATGGTATTCATTATGTCTAGTGACGTATCGCCCTTCTTGCAATATCTCTTCTGTAATATTGCTCGTCTTTTCCCCATCGTATTTTTCTGACAGCAGAGTAGGTATTGTCTATTGCAGTCTTTGCATCTTCTCCAAGTGCAGTTACACCTAATACTCGTCCGCCATTCGTTACAATCCTGCCCTGCGAATCCTTTGCTGTACCTGCATGGAAAACCATGACATACGAGCCAAAGTCAGAGTTGAGACCCTCTATGACTTTGCCCTTTTCATAACTGCCTGGATACCCTCTTGCAGCCATTACCACACACACGGCGGTCTGATTTCTCCATTCTATCTGGGGCATTAACTCAAGTCGCTCATCCACTGCTGCATTAAGGTATTCATAAAGGTCAGATTTCATCCTCATCACTATTGGCTGGCACTCTGGATCGCCCATTCTTGCATTGAATTCAAGTACATAGGGCTTTTTTGTTGCTTCATCAAGCATTATACCTGCATAGAGAAAGCCCTTGAACGGAGTGCCACGATTCTTTATTGCAATCACTGCAGGCTCCATCACGTCTTTTACTATTTTTTCATGAAGGTCGTTATCAATTACTTGAGCCGGAGAATAGGCTCCCATGCCGCCAGTGTTGGGACCTTTATCGTCATCAAATATCTTCTTGTGATCTTGGCTTGGCACAAGAGGCATTAGTGTTTTGCCATCGCAAAGCGCAATGATCGATACCTCCTCGCCAGAAAGGCGCTCTTCAATGACTACTTTACTGCCGGCAGCTCCAAATTCCTTTTTGATCATCAAGCTGTCAATGGCTGTAATAGCTTGATCGGTACTATTACACACCACTACGCCTTTGCCCGCTGCAAGACCATCTGCCTTGATTACTGAGGGTCTGCTCTGCTTAATGACATAATCTTTGGCCTTTTCTGGCTCAGTGAATATTTCAAATTTAGGGGTTCTGATGCCTATCTCGCGCATGAACTCTTTCGCAAAAGCCTTGCTGGTTTCAAGCCTAGCTGGTTCTTTCCTGGGGCCGAAAATACGCAGACCTTCTGTTTCAAAGGCATCGACGATCCCAAGTGACAGCGGCTCTTCAGGACCGACAACCGTCAGCAGTTTACTCTGACGTTTTGCAAATGACAACAGTTTATCGATATCATTGTGCTTGATATCTATATTTTCAGATGTACCTCCATTGCCTGGAGCAAAATAGATCTTTCCCACATGCTTGCTCTGTGAAATCTTCCAACCGATAGCATGCTCTCTGCTCCCAAAACCAACAATGAGAACATTATCCAAGGTCACAACGATGCCAAAAGATATTCGGCTAATAAACTGTTTGATTATGATTCTCTTACTTTTTTCGTTTCCCCTTTTAAGCGATATGAGTCTCTACTGTGCATGGGTCCAGAGCAGGCTGCATCTGATAGAGGACGCGCTCGAAGAGGACTTGCGTCTGCCAATGAAGAGACTAGGCAACGAGTAGCACGTAAAGGAGGCATTGCACCACACCAGAAAAGGGGCCTTGCTGCGGCAAACTCGGATACCCGATTAAGGGTCGCCAAGGCAGGGGGAGAAGCTCGAGCAAATGATAGAGAAGGCCTCAGTGAGGCAGGAAGGCGGGGCGGCGAAGTCGTTAAGGAGCGTTACGGCGCAGAATTTTACCGAGAAATAGGAGAAAAGGGTGGTGGAGCTGTTAAGGAGCGTTACGGCGCAGAATTTTACAGTGAGATAGGCAAGCGGGGCGGCGAGACTGTCAAGCAGGAGCGCGGAGCAGAATACTACAGCACTATTGGAAGAAAGGGTGGCGAAGCAAGGACCAACTTAGAAAAGCCCGAAGTGCCATCGAATCAACAACAACCGTCTGATACTACGCAACCAGCTGCTACTAATACTCAAGTGTCAAGTACGGCTTAGGACGCTTATGTTATCATCTGTAACCGCCTTCAATAGGTCGATGTATTCACTGTCATCAAACTCTATAGTTGTGAATGCTCTTTGTTCTATCGCTTTTATGACGCTCTTTAGATGATAGCAATCTTGTCCTAGTGATAATGAATTGAAATAGAAGTCATTGCATGAACAAAAGCGAAGTTCTGGATCTGTCCAGTACTCATTATCTCTCCCTATAACGACCCATAACTTTTTACCACTTGGCAGAAACAACATCTGCTTGACACTACCAGAGCTTACTGCGAAGTCCACTCTAGACTGCACGGCTAACTTATTTGTCTGATCGGCATATAATAACTGTGAAGATTAAGCCTATTCATCCTCATGCTGCAATTTTGCTAGAAGATGCAGGTAGAAAATACATCACAGTGTCTGACTTGCATATTGGGCTTGAAGCAGAACTGTTGGCAAAGGGCATAACATTCAGCTCAACCCTTGTTTCTGACATGATTGCTGAACTATCCGATCTTGTCCAGTCAGAGCACGCAGACAGTATTATACTGCTCGGCGACATCAAGCACTCGGTTCGTGCAATAAGTAAGCAAGAGTGGGACACTGTGCCTGCTTTCTTAAAGCAGCTCTCGACAAAGGCAGATGTATATCTTGTGCCTGGCAATCATGATGGTAACATCAGACATTTAGTTCCAATGAATGTAAACATGATAACTAGCAAGGGGATGCTGCTAGACGATACACTTCTGGTGCATGGCCACACTCTGCCTTCTGATGTCAGAGGACTTTTGAAGCGAATAGTGATGGGGCATATACATCCAGTATTTCTAAAAAAAGGGAGTGTAATAAACGGGGAGCGTGTATGGCTATATTTTCAGGCAAGAAAGGAAGATATTTTTACCGAGAAGGGAATACTTGACATTGTAGTAGTGCCGACTTTTAACCCATATCTCTATGCTACTGGCGAAAAGTTATATCATAAGTCTATTTCACCCATAATCACAAGAGCGCTGCAACATGGGGTGATGAAGTGTATTGTTGTAACGCTTGACGGCTCAATTGTAGGTGATGCAGCAGTTCTTTCACACATTATATGAATATATCTTCAATGCTTGAATTGGAACTGCTTAAAAGCTTGAGCTATTGATTTTTTAAATGGAGACTGCTTATAGATCAAAAAACCCTAAATCCTATAACTATGGGCTACTAATAAGATGATGAAGTGAACGAGAGACCCGCACTGGGTTTGATCGTAGTAGCTGGGTTTATTGGAACAATACCTAACATTCTTCCTCCCGTTTTTGGATCTGCCGCAGAAAGCTTTCTCACGATAGAGAGATCCACTGTATCGACAGGCGATGGGGACGACAATGAACTCACGGCTGAATTAGACATCGAAGGATTACTAATACCAACTAATGGAACTCGAGGAGCATTCGGTTATGGAATTATCACAGATCATGGAGACGATGTCATCCTAGTCGCCCACACGCACTCTGGATTACTGGACAGTGAAGCTCAGAAATTCATCGAGGATCCAATTTGGCATAACCATTTCGTGAAGTTTGGAGATGTAGAGCAATGTGGGAAAGATCAAGGGATTGTGGACATTACTTGGCAGTCTCCTGGGGAGGTAGGAATCGACGACAACATCGCAAGGATCAGTGATGTACCCACTGGCGGATTTGAAGGGTGGCACAGCATGACTGGCGAATCTCTTTCAATCCCTCTGGGCGAAGCCGTGTCTGATGTTATTTCATTCAAATTACATCCGGTCTTTGGACAAGAGGAATTGGAAGCTATATGTATAACTGACATAAGATCAGCAGAAGAAGTAGTGAGCCTAGATTAGAGCCCTTGTTTTTTGTAGAGACTGCCATAATGGATATTTTATAACGCTCCGATAGCATACTAGGTAAAAGCCAAAGTTTGCTAGAACAATCAAAAACCACTTGACATATGCTGTGTCATTGTATTATAGCAATGCAAATTGCATGAAATGAACGGCATATACAACTGGTTTTGATTTTTGTACCCATAAGGTTAAGATCGAAGTTTTCTACTTTCTATTATTCCAACTTGGTATAGTTTTTGAGGGGCGTTATCGTGGGAATATTATCCCGCAGCCATTGAAGTGTCTTGATAAACGAACTTGCTGCTTCAAATGTTGTTAAAACGGGTATGCCCATTTCTACTGCTTTTCTTCGTATTTGGTACTCATCATATAACATGCCTACATACTTTTCGATCGTAGACGTGGCTGGAATGTTTATGATAAAGTTGATCTTACGTTCGTACAGTAGGTCTGCGATATTGGGCTTGCGATCCGGTTCACTTATCTTATAGACAAGCTGTATGTCCTTAAAGTTATTATTTTCTATGAATTCTGCTGTATGTTCGGTAGCCATAATACGATAGTTCATTGAGGTAATGAGCGATATTATGGGCAGCAATTTCTCTTTGTTCTTTTGCCCACCCACGGTTATTAGTGCCGATCCTGAAAGCGGCAGAGAATAGCCGGCTGCCATGTATGCTTTAGACAATGCATCATAGAAACTATTGCCAAAGCAAGCAACTTCGCCAGTTGACTGCATCTCTACTCCTAGCACAACATCTGAACCTTCAAGTTGCATGAATGAGAACTGAGGCACTTTGATTCCAAAGCCTGTAGTCTTGAGCCAACGGTCTCTGGCAGTAGGCGGAAGCCGTTTACCGATCATTGCCTTTGCAGCAAGGTTGATGATGTTATAGCCTACAAACTTGGATACAAAAGGCATCGAGCGCGATGCCCTGACATTTGCCTCTATTACAAGCACTTCTTCATCCTTAATGAGGTACTGGATGTTAAAGGGACCTTTGACTTTGAGGGCCTTTCCTATCTTTACGCTGTAGTCTGTGATTGTGTCAATTGTCTTTCTATCGAGCCTCCAAGGGGGTATACTCATCATCGCGTCGCCAGAATGGACACCAGCATTGTCGATGTGTTCGATAATAGAGCCAATGATAACTTCGTTGCTGTCTGACACTGCATCTACTTCAACTTCTGCAGCATCTTGGAGGAACTTACTGATGACGACTGGATGATCTGGGCTGATGTTTGTTGCGTCTGTCAAAAATCCTTCTAGCTGCTGCTCGCCCCATACTACCTTCATTGCTGCGCCTGAAAGTACATAGGATGGTCTGACAAGCACTGGATAACCAACAGTGTCCGCAAATTCCTTAGCTTCTGTAAGTGAGGTGAATTTTCTCCATGCTGGCTGCTTTATCTTGAGTGAATCGAGCAGCTGTCCAAACTTGGCCCTGTCTTCGGCTTTGTCAACATTTTCGCTGCTAGTGCCGACAATATTGACACCGCATTTTGCCAGCTTGGGTGTTAAGTTGTTTGCAGTCTGACCTCCAACACCTGTGACTACTCCTGTTGGTCTTTCTTTCTCACAGATGTCTAGCACACGTTCTAGTGTCAACTCTTCAAAGTAGAGCCTGTCGCAGATATCATAGTCAGTTGAGACCGTTTCCGGGTTACAATTGATAACTGAAATTTCCTTGACCCCATTTTCTTTGAGACCCCAAACTGTGTTGACAGTTCCCCAGTCAAATTCGACGCTACTTCCGATCCTGTATGGCCCAGCGCCAAGCACTATCATTCTGCTCTTGTTGTTGTTGTCCTTTACTTTGACATCGTCAGTTTCGCCTCCGTAGGACAAATAGAGGTAGTTAGTCTTGGCTGGCCATTCTGCAGCCAAAGTGTCTATCTGCTTTACGACTGGTCTGATGTTAAATTTCTGTCGCAGATTACGAACTTGCATTTCTTCAAGATTGAGATAGCGGGCCAGCTGTTTGTCTGAAAATCCCATTTTTTTTGCCTTCTTTATGAGCTGCTCATCAAAGCTGTTGGATTTACGCCGGATCTCATCTTCCATATCGACTATATTTTTTATTTTGAGCAAAAACCATGGATCGATTCCTGACAACTGATTGATGCGTGTGATAGTCAATCCTGCTTTTATGGACTCGACTACTGCAAATATGATCTCGTCTGTTGGATGTATAAGCGCCTGCTCGATCTTCTCAATATCTTCTGCTTTGGACTGATGTGCCAAATTTGTATTTGCGACAAGGCCATCTTTGCCGATATCACACATCCTAATCGCCTTTTGCACAACTTCTTCGAAGGTTCTGCCAATAGCCATCACTTCACCAACCGACTTCATTGTGGTACCAAGCTTGCGCTTAACAAGCTCAAATTTCGAAAAATCCCATCGTGGCATTTTGAGCACAACATAATCAAGTGATGGCTCAAAGCATGCCGTCGTGACTTTTGTGATCTTGTTAATGAGTTCTGGCAATGAATACCCTAGGGCAATCTTGGCCGCCATGTACGCAAGAGGGTAACCGGTTGCCTTACTTGCAAGGGCCGATGAGCGAGATAGCCTGGCATTTATTTCGATAGCAGCAAACTGTTCTGATGCAGGGTCAAGACAAAACTGGATGTTGCACTCCCCAACAATGTCGCAGTAGCTGGTGCCCCTGATGGCAGCTGACCGCAGCATATGATACTCATAGTTATTGAGCGTCTGGGATGGCGCGATGACTATGTTATCGCCAGTGTGGACACGCATTGCAAGTACATTTTCCATATTACATACAATCACACTGTTCCCGTTGTAATCACGCATAACCTCGTATTCAATTTGCTTCCAGTGCCCGACATAGCGCTCTATCAAAACTTGATGTACCATACTGAGGTTGAGACCTCTCTGCACAATTTCTTGCAGTTCATATTCATTGTGTGCAACACCACCGCCCCTGCCACCCAACGTGTACGCTACTCTAATAATGACTGGGTAGCCAATGTCTTTGGCTGCCCTGAAGGCTTCCTGCAGTGAATTGACCGCAAAACTCTGTAGCACTGGCACGTCGCTCTTTATCATGGCTTCCTTGAACCTTTGTCTGTCTTCAGTGATGCTGATACCCTTGATTGGGGTGCCAAGAACCCTAATGTCATATTTTTGCAGGATGCCCTGTTCATAAAGTGAGACACCACAGTTTAGGGCAGTCTGACCTCCAAACCCTAACATTATTGAATCAGGCCGCTCTGCCTCGATAACCTTCTCCACGTAGCTTGTATTAATTGGAAGAGGGTATACTCTATCTGCAAAACGGGTGTCCGTCTGAATCGTCGCAATGTTAGGATTTATTAGAATACTCTTTACTTCTTCCTCGGCGAGCGCCTTGAGGCATTGGGAACCGGAGTAGTCGAATTTGCGGCCAGTTCTTATTGCTGGCTTTCGCCCGCCTCTCCAATCTTGATTGCCCCGCTTCCGAGGACGAGAACTTTCTTTATTGTTTCATTTCTTGGCGATCTTTTCCCCCCCCATTTTTTTATTCAATTCAAATTTTTTCAACGATTTTGTTGTACTTTTCATGGACTGTCGCTTTGCAGCTTCTGTTGTATCTGGTTCATCTCTCATACCCGTGGCAATAATTTCCTTAAACCTATCAAACACAAACATACAGTCATAGGGACCCGGTGATGCTTCAGGATGAAACTGGACTGCAATTATCGGTTTGCTCTTGTGCTCAAACCCTTCAACCGTATTATCGTCAGCATTTGAGAACCAAACTTTAAAACCTGTACTGGCAAGACTCTTTGGGTCAATCCCATAGCCATGATTCTGGCTAGTCACGTATACTTGGTTGTTGCGCTTATTCAAGCATGGCTTATTTTGACCTCTGTGACCAAACCTCAATTTGTAAGTGTTTGCTCCCCCTGCAAGCGCGAGAATCTGGTTTCCCAAACAGATGCCTAGAGTCGGAGTAGATGTGTTGATGAGCTTAGAAGCAGTCTTAATTGTACTAGTGCAGACCTTGGGGTCGCCTGGACCATTGCTTATCACTACTCCCATTGGGTTATATGACATTGTTTGCTCATACGTTGCATGCCAAGGCAGCCGGATGACCCTATATCCTGTGCGCATGATATTGCGTATGATGCTATATTTCACGCCTGTGTCAAGCACCACGACACAGTCTTTACTCTTGTCGCCATACTCTTGGACCCGCTTTGTCGAAACCTCTGGCATAAAGTTTAATCCCTCATACTTAGCACTTGCAAGCATCCTCTTCAGGAGAGATTCATCAATGGCATTTTCAGACACAACAATTGCGCCCATCATAACTCCGTGCTCTCTTAACTTTTTCGTCAACTCCCTTGTGTCGATATTATAGATCCCTGGCACCTTTTCCTCATAAAGCCATTGATCGA
>DAINRW010000038.1:0-9936 GCA_036741615.1 Nitrososphaera sp. | reverse complement strand
TGCAGGATATTCTTATGCGCGTGCAAAGATTCCAGTTGATGCAAGAGCTGCAGGCGTCTATGCAATTGATGCAATCTGGCAAAAGATCGATGACATTGATGGCCTTATTAGAGATGCTACAATGGCAAGACATCTTGGATATTCTGGTAAGAGCATAATACATCCAAGCCAAATAGAGCCAGTACACAAAGTCTTCCGCCCTAGCAAGAATGAAGTTGAGTGGGCAAAAAAGGTAGTACAAGCACTTGGCCAAGCAATGAATAAAGGGACTGGAAGGGGAGCAGTAAGGCTTGAAGGCAAGATGATAGATGCCGTTCACTACAAGCAGGCAAAGGCCATTCTAGATGCAGCAAATGCATAAAATCATTTTACCTGTGTCATGTACTCAATGAATCCATAGCTCGAGTGCAAATTTCTATGTATCTTCTTGTTGTGGGGGCATCATGTGTATCCTCTGTGATTGCACGTTTAAAGAGATGCTATCCCGTGTTTTGTATCTGTTAGTGCATCATCTGTTTCGTTATAAATAAAATTTTTACGGTACACGGTCCACAAAATATCATATATTATAATCCGAAAATTATGCGCCTTCCATGTTAAATCATATACTAGTAATTTATTCTTGAAGGATTAATAGAAATAGAGTGTCTTGGTCAGTTAGAATTGGCACGCAAGAGGAACAGTAAAGCGACAAAGGGCAAAAAACAGAAGAAAACAGGAAGAGGAAAAAGCAGCAGCAGAAGACAATCGGGCGTACAAGGATTTGCGAAGCGTCAGAAATTAACACTTGAAGAGAAACTAGCTCAGTATCTCAATGAGACACTATCGTTTGAAAATGCAGCGGTATCAAGGCTCCAATCAAGAATAAAAGAAGTACAGTTGGAGGATGCAAAACAGCAACTTCAACAACATTTAGAGGAGACAAGAGAGCAACAAAATAGGCTAAAGCAACTAATCACAAGTCTTGGAGCAAGACCAACCAACGATTCTGGACAATTACCTACTCTAGTGCCTCCACGAACTCTTGCCAATATCTTAAAGAGGTCAATGACTTCTGCAGAACAACAAATAAAGTCAGCAAAGGAAGACTTGGTGGTAGAGAATGCGGAAGTTACAATGTATGATACATTGCTTCAACTAGCACAATTGATGAATGCAGGAGATGCTGTACCTGTATTAACTCAAAACTTGGCAGAGGAAAGGGCTATGGCTGACTGGATAAGGGCTAATACACCTGCGATGATGACGCAACTTTATCCAGAAATACAATCTTCTATTGTTCTACCCGAAGGGGACGAAGGGCGAGAAACGATAACAGAAGGAGCTGTAACATCTACTTCTGCAGCAGAAGGCGAAGGGGAGACGACAATGGATACTACTGCGACCGGGGCTTAAATCCCGTCCCAACCTTATCCCTAATTACAAGATATAATTTTTCACACAAATGCTCTCTACCCGTCTCTGTAGGTTGAGCATCTTCTCGTCTTTTTATAACCTGTTTTGACAGGCTCCACTTTTGTTCTTCTTCTGAAGCTCGAGCTTACTGGGATGAATGGTGTGCAAGATTTCTGCAATCAAAAAAAGAGAAAAAGATTGCTGTGACCAGAAGACTAAAAGTATAGAACTATAAGGACTGCAGCCGAAAGTTATCTGTTAGGTAAAAGAGTGCATTAATGTGATCGTCTAGAAGCAATATTGGTCTTCTTAATTACTATAATTCCGATATAGTACGGAATATTGTACAGTGCAGCAAGTGCCGCAACATGCAAGCCAAAAAACTGAAATGCAAACACGGCAACAAGCACATTGTTGATATAGCTCATGGCGATGAGACCTGCTCTTTTCTCTTCAAGACTCTTACCTACTGTTCCAACATACCCAACTAGGCAGTATGCAGCATAGCAGAGAAATGCTGTTGTAATAGTTTGAAGCAGAAAGGTTTGTTCTGAATAAAAAAGCCCTGCGAACTTGGCAAACATACCCCAATTAATGAGTACAATGAAAAGAAGTGATAGGGGAAACGAATTCTTGTCTGCAAATCTCGAACCTGCAGGAAAAAACTTCTTAGTAAGCCAGCCAGCTGCCAATGGAGTGAATAGTGCAATTGAAAGCAAGAATATCATGTACGGTAAAGATACCTCAAATTGCGTGTGAGCAAATGCATAGACAATAGGTGGCAACACGAATGGGACTGCAATTGATGTGATAATTATCATGCCTATTACAAGTGGAAGCTGGCCGCCTATGAGGTTTACAACAAAGGGCGCGCCAAGACCTGTAGAGATACCCGAAAGGAGCAGGATTGGTAGAGCGAGAGGTTCGTAGATAACATATGCAAGAGTATACATCCCAACTGGCAACACCACCAGCTTAATAATTGACAGCACGACAAGCTGTTTTGGTGTTCTAAATTGTGCGACGAGGTCAGATGTGTTGAGCCTTAACAAGTTTAGAAACAATAAGGCACCAAGCCATACGAGAGTATATGGCTCGATCAGCCTGCCTGCTGCAGGCAACAGGATGCCTGCAGACATAGATCCAACTATGGCTGTAATTAAAGCGACATCCTCATTGAGCAAGTGACTTCAGTTGTTGTATCAATTCCTGCACATAATCAAATCCCTGCTGCCAAAATTCTTCCTTTGAAATGTCAATGCCTGCTTCCATCAGAAGCTCTTCTGGCTTTCTCGATCCACCTGCAGACAATATCTTGAAATACTTGGGTACAAAAGACGATCTTCCCTCAAGCTTGTACTGCCTATAAAGCGAAAGAACAAGTAAATTCCCAAATGAGTAAGCATAGGTGTAAAATGGTGTGTGATAAAAATGAGGGATATATACCCATTCCCATTCAAAATCCTGAGATATTGTTATTGAGGTGCCAAATTGCTCTTTGAGGTTGTCCATGTATAATTTTGCTACCACATCGATGGTGGCATTATTTTCTCCTATTGCTTTGTGTGCGTCAATTTCAAAAAGCGTAAAATACGCCTGACGCATTATCGTAGCATAAAGGTTGTCTATTTGCTCCGCTAGCAAAATTCTTTGTTCCTTTTTTGACATCTTTTCTGCAAGCTTTTCATTGAGCAGCATCTCTGCAAATACTGATGCGGTCTCTGCAAGCGGGAGTGGTGCATGAAATACCATTAATGGCATATCCGATGCAAGCATGCTGTGTATTGCATGTCCAAACTCGTGAGCAAGAGTCGATACGTCCCTTGAGAGTCCATCAAAGTTTACAAGCACATAGGGTGTCCGCTTTGGGGTCACGCTATAGCAAAATGCACCACCTCGCTTTGCTTTCCTTATCTCAGAATCAACGTGGTGTTCCTCAAACACTTGCTCGGCCAACCTGCGGAACTGAGGGTCAAAATTTCCAAAGCTATCCAGCACAGACTCAACTGCTTTGCCATAGGTGAACTTTTTGCTGTCAGATGCCTTATTTGATATTGGAGCGTAGAGGTGATATCTATGAAGTTTTTTCATTCCTAGCATCTTGGATTTTTCTGCAAAGTATTCATGAAATATAACGGCATTTTTTCTACACGCTGCGAGTAACGCCTCCACTGTTACATCATCAAGGTTGTTAGCTATATTACGTACGGAAATTGGAGATTTATAGCCACGCATCAAAATTGCCTCGTCGCGCCATTGCATGACGATATTCTGATAAATGTCGCCGAGTACACCACTATTCTTTTTATAAACGTGCAATAATGATTTGTAGGCAGCTTCTCTTCTCTTCCCATCTGGACTTCTGACAAGCGAAACTAGCTTTTCCTTATTATCAAATTTTTTCTCTACTGTCTTTGTGCCGTGTCGAAGCTTCATTGTAAATTCAAAGCCGCTTGTCATCTTATCATATAGTTTGATAAGTGCCCGGCTACCAGTAACTTCAAGAGTGCTGATTATTTTTTCCTCCGGCTCACTTAGCGAATACCTGGCAACCAATCTTTTGTGGCGGAGATGTTCCTGATATGGCATTGAAATGGCATTTATTAATCTCCTTGCGTTTTCGTGATCGATCTGTTTTTTAAACCATAAATCAAAAAATAACATCCTGTTACTGATTTCTGATGCAAGTTTTTCCATCTTAATGACTAGTGAAGATGCTTCGTTTGAAGATGTATCTGCATAGTATCTAAGATATGCATAGCTGCTTGCAATTGACAGCTTTTCAGATATGCTTTCAAGCACGTGAATAAGGCGCTCAAACTCTTCTGGCGAAATGTTAGAGTGCAAAAGCTGCCGGCTCCCTTCAAATTGTACAACTTGTTCTTCAATTGATCCTAAAAATTGAGAAAATTCTTCACTAGATGGGTCTTTGATGAGATCCGTTATGTCCCATTGTCCTACCTTCATACTGGCATAGCTAATGGTCATATGAGTTACAGGCACTTACGGTCTTGCCGTCCCATAAGTATCTTGTTGAGCCTGAGGTAAAAAATTGCAGCCAAAAACAGCTATATGGGTTCTTGTTGAGGATGAATCTTAATTTGTATTCCTGGGCTAGATTCGGACGAGAGGCTGAATATGTAGTAGCTCTTTATTTAAAGTCTTTAGGCTGGGACATTTCGTTGTCAAAAGGAAGCAGAGGGCCAGCAGATATTATAGCTAAACGCGATAGTATGTATTGGTTTATTCAAGTAAAATCTAGCAGTGGCGTGCCACGTATCAGAGGTTATGAAATAAAAAGGCTCAAGGAGATTGCAGCAAGCAAAGGGGGGGTGCCTGTCGTTTCTACTTTACAGCCCTTCCATGATGGGTTTAGCACGGGTAATTATTCGATATTATTTTATATGCTTGACAACTGGCAGGTTCTCGATCCTCTGAGTGCTCTGAGTGCAGCGGGAAGATGATGCTCAAATCCTTTCGCTGAAACTATTGCACAATATATAGTAATGAAAAGAATGAGACAGAAAAGCATTTCCTATATAATCTTGTTCTGATTGTCAATGTTCTTTATTGCTTTGCTGACCGATTACTAATGTTTATTCTGCTATATTATTGCCTTGTTTTTCAGCCTTCAACGTCTCTATTTCTTTACGTAGATGGTGCATATTTGAAACCTTGATCGTATCTTTCAAATAATTTGCATTAGTATATTCCATGAAAAGCTTCAGACTGACGTTCCTTTTAATAATAGAATTGATGTTGTTGTTATGGTCAATTCATAAAACTGGCTTGTTTGTATATGTCATGTAAACTATGCCTCTTAAAATGTTAGAAGGGCTATTAGTACTCAATCAATTCACACGAACGCCCACACACAAAGTTAATCTTGAAGTGTTACTTGCTATTGTTGCTACAAATGTAAACCTTGTTGTCTGCTCTATCCTAAGACCCTGTATTGGCAAATAATCCCTAAGAGGATCAATTTCAAAGAATGCGAAGGTTCATTGGTTTAGGTTCTGTATGATCAATATATTAATACTAATCGCTTTCTTCTGAATTAACAAAAACTGAATATGATGTGACATCAAACATCTCTTCACCGTCCTTGACCAATGCAAATAGAGTATAGGTACCATCTTTGTCTACAGCATCTGCAAGATCAAACCCGACATTAACGGAATCTCTTTGCTCAATCCATCTATCGGCTTCAATTACATCGTAACCCTCCAATGATTCATAATAATACCCTGGAGGTAAAGGCTTAACTACGACTGCCACAAGCTCGCCAGCAGAATAGGACAATAAATCCTTGTTCTGCTCGTACACGGCCTGAGTAGGCATTTCGTCATAATAGATGGCAATATGGTCAATCTGCCCATCCAAAAGCGTTCCTGACATCTCGATCTCGCTATCCTCCATCTCCACATCAAGGCCATAGTTATTTTCAAAATTCTGAACTAATGCAAGGTAGTGCTGGTCATATACTATGCCTATGCTTACATGAGTATGACGTGGATTTAGGATATTGTTCTTGTGGCCATCATTGCAACACTCTTTGTCATTGTACATCATCTCATATTGCAACTGGTCGATGGTAGACAGTGGTTCTATCTCTTCGCATTTTATTAGCACATTCGTAACACACTGCTCATACTGCTCTGGGCTAAAGCCTGCAATGGCGACATTTTGTTGCACACTTCCTTCTCCATCATATTGGGTATACGTCATGTAAGGCTTTTCCCCATTTGTCATCCAATGAGATATCTGTTTAGTTCTAAAAACATCCTCTGCATGTATCTGTGCTGCCTGGTTAGGGCTCAGCTCAACTGGAAGCAAGCCAGAATCTGCCCTATCTTTGTTTATCCTGTTTAGTACGTGCTGAACAAGCTCTTCACGGGGCATTGTACTAGGCTGTTGGCTTGAGGGCTGTAGGATGGTAATTGTTGGGTTATCTTTTTGCTGGATTACAAAGTTGGTAACAGTGGGGGCAAGCAGGATGATACCTGCTAAGACAACTATAGCAACCACTATGGATGCTGCTACTCTGAGGGTTCTAGTACTTTTTTTCTTTGATGGTGCTACGGGTACAGAAACTAAACTGTTTAGGACGCCGCACTTCGGGCAGGCCGATAATAATGAGCTGTACCTGCAGCCACAAACTATGCAGTCTATATATGAATCAGTCGTCTGCTAATTACCACACTTCTTTGTGTGGAATACTATGTAAATATTTTTTGCAGATTTCATTCTTTGAGATAGATCGATGTCGACAATTGAGCAAAAAAGGGTTCTGAGAAACCCCCAATTCCCTTCGTTACACAAAATTGCGACACAGCAGGGCTATTTAATGAGGTTCAATAATCTATCGATCGCAAAAAAACCATTTACTTTTGATAGCGATGAAATGGTCGTAGATATTACGTATGGCTGATAGAATTGTATATATACGTACGATAACCTGGTTTCGGCAAAAGAAGACAATGATCCTTATATCCTAGATATTTCAGACTTGGGGTTATAGATAAGCGCCAAAACCTGTTCGCGGACCTCTTTCTTTTCTATGACCCCACGATGTGCTATAGTTGTGATTGAACTATCATTGCGAACGCCACGCATTTTCATGCAAAGATGTTCGCCCTCTGCTATTACTAGTGCACCTTTTACCCCCATTTGTGCAAGTTCATCGGCTATTTGTTTTGTAAGTCGCTCTTGTATTTGGAGTCGGCGAGAATACTTTTCGACTAGCCTTACCAGTTTGGACACACCAAATACCTTGCCTGATGGAATATAAGCAACATGTATCTTGCCAAAGAATGGCAACATGTGATGCTCACACATGCTGTAAAATTGTATATCCTTTGCAACGACTGCTTCTGTTTCTTCTGAAAAGCTGACATCTAGTTGTGCGTCCATCCTATAGCCTCCAAATATCTCTTCATACATGCCAGCTATCCTGCTTGGAGTGCCAGCGAGACCTTCTCTGTCGGGGTTCTCACCAAGCTCTATCAATAATTGCCTGATAAGCTTGGCAACCTTTTTTCTATTGATACTTTTCTTGTCTGTTGTCATTTTTTTCTTTTACCTAGCTCCTATAATCTTGTGTAGTTGTGGTACAACGCGCACCTGATCGTACATAGGATAAACGGTATCATAAAAGCCAAAAAGTACATCCAATGTTGGCTCGTCAATTCTATAACTTGGCTGTATTATAAATCCTGCTAGCTCGGATGGCTTGGCGATTTTGAATACTTCTACTACTATGTCTTTGAACTCCTCGAGATTTGACGAATTTGTTACTACTACTTTGATATAGGTCGTTTTGCCGTTATTGATAGCTTGCCGTAGACACTCCTGCTCATTTTTTAGCAAGTTGCTGTATTGTTTTTCATTTACTATCTTCGAATCTCTCAACTTAAGTTCGACCTTGCATATGTCAATGTATGGCAAGACCTTGGCAAACCTCACAGCGTCATAGCAAGACGACTCTAGGTATACTCTTAACCCTTTCTGCCTAACGAATTTTGCTAGCTCTATGACTGCCTCGTGCTGCACTAGTGGCTCGCCACCTGTGAAATTGATCTTGTATGTGTTTGGCTGAAGACTCTTTGAGATAATCTCTTTTACCTCCTCAATGGAATATTCGATCCCGCTGTCCATTGGTAGGGCATAAGGGGTATCACACCAATGGCACTTAAATGGACAGCCTGCCAGCCTTACAAACATCGTTTTGGTACCAAATAGTATGCCCTCGCCTTCAATGCTTGTGAATATTTCACTTAGCTTTGTTGTTATTGTGCTTGGTGTGCTTGTTTGTCGCATATTGAGTCTTGTCCTTTATTTGAGCAGTGATAAATGCATTTTTCCTATTTATACACGATTCGCATCGACCACACTGCAAGTAATCTTCCTTCACTTTGATGCCATCAGAATAGCAGCTCCACGTCTGGAATATCTTGTCACCTAAAATCTTGTGACCCGCCTTAGCTAAAGTAGATTTGTCAAGTCCTATGACTGCTGGCGATAATATCATTATTTGCTGCCGTAAACCCGACAGGATGCTATCTGACTCCGCTATATTGAGGGCTTCCTTCAAAGCGGTGACGAAGACAGGCCGGCAGTCGGGGTAATGTGGAATATCACCGGTGTGTGCCCCATAAGCAACAACCTTGGCATTGATACTCATGGCCCATGCTGCAGCTATTGTCAGAAACACTGCATTGCGGATAGGAACGACTAAGCTGTATGAAAATTCTTGTGACAGCTCTTGTCTGCTATCTGTCAAGGCATTGCTGCTGTTATAAAGCAATTTCATAAAACCCATATCTGCTACCTTGTGGTCTTTTGCATTTAGCACATTGGCAAAATAGCGGGAACGCTCAATTTCCCGTTCTGCTCGCTGGCCATATGCAAAAGTCAATAAATACAAATCATAGCCATCGTTTTCTGCAAGTGAAGCAGCAAAACATACTGAGTCAAGCCCTCCGCTTACAATGCACACTGCTGCAGGCCTTGTACTGGAAATGGTAGTCAATGCGATCAGATTGAGCATGCGACTATTAAACAATGGTAGTATATCTTTCAATGATTGTCCTGTGTTGAGGATACATCTTGATAAGCTCATTCCTTTTACCAATCTCCCAATCGCTATAGTCAAAGCCAGGCGACACAGTGCAGCCCAGAAGACAATATGATTTCTTATCTGTGAGTGAGGCAGCAAACCAAGTATTCGCCTTTAAAATAACTTGAGGTGCTTCGCCCCTGCTCTTTCCCATTTTAATCTTAGTTAATTTTCCATTATCTATTGCATACAGTATCAGTGATCCTCCTGTGTAGTGATGCCACAATTCATCGGACTTAATTCTGTGAAAAGCTGAAAATTGGTCGCCCACTAGCATATAATAGATCGCTGTCGAAATGTATCGTGGCTTGTCGTATCCTTCAATGTTTACCATTGTATCTGCTGTATATGTCTGCTTGAAGTAGCCCCCCTCTGGGTGTTTCTTGAGCTCTAATCTCTTGATTATCTGGATTGCATCCTTGTTCAAAGCCATTGTTATTATGATGATTTTTTGGGTCTTATTAGATTTCGAAAGAAGACATTAATGGAGGATCAGCCAGAATGTAGCTGCTGCATGATTATAGGCTTGATTGGTAAGGCCAATGTGGGCAAATCTACTTTCTTTAATGCTGCTACTGACCTTGCCGTTCCTGTAGCAAATTATCCATTTACAACAATTGAGCCCAATGTCGGTGTAGCATATGCTCGGACAAAATGTGTCTGTCGAGAGTTTGGTGTGCAGGATAACCCTGTCCACTCCGTATGTATAGACGGCAATAGATTCATTCCTGTTAAGTTGATAGATGTGGCAGGTCTTGTGCCTGGAGCTCATGCAGGTAAGGGACTTGGCAATAAGTTCCTTGATGACGCAAGGCAGGCGGATGTTCTCATACATGTCATAGATGCTTCTGCTTCAACAGATAACAACGGTAGACCTGTTCGAGCTGGAACCGGAGACCCTACATTTGATATCCGCTTTGTAG
>DAINRW010000037.1:3043-10001 GCA_036741615.1 Nitrososphaera sp. | reverse complement strand
GAATTGATTGGCTTCACAGGGTTTTGTTAATACCAAGTGATAATCTTCGGTTGAGCAAAGCGATTCTCGACTTCATCTAATCTTTTCAATGCGCCACTGCCTTTTCTGAGGTTTGCAAAAGATATGTCGTTGCGAACTCTAGAAAACACAGAGAAAACTTGCTCGCGGGTAGCCCCGTGTTTAATGTCATACTCAATTTGTCTGCAGATAATTGCAAGGTTGCCATATTTCTTATGATTCCTCTTCTCCCATCCTGTTGCATTTTCAGATAGACCCTTAACATACTTTACAACTGTTTTTTCCATGTGTTCAACATGCCATTCTTTCATCGGAAAACTATTTTGCACTAAAAAAACCTACTAATCTAGTAGTCATCAAGCATGTATATAACTGATTGGAAGAGCATCTTCTAGCCAACGATCAAATAATAATACACATAATTGATACGAAAAGGTTTGCTTTAGCAGCTTTAGATTACTTTACCAACATATATTTGAATAATATGATCCTTTATTGTAAAAAGCAGTTGCCACCTTGGGCCTCCTATTATCCTCATTTATAGTCTAATAATCTCACATAAATCTTGGTAGCGACCTAATGCAAAGTAATCAAGAATCTGTTTTGAATCTCTCATCAATTATCAGTTTCTATCTAAAGGTAGTGCTACCAAAGAGGTGAGCAAACTTTCATTGATGCTCTACTTGTACAGAACATGTTGAACCGAAGATAGGATAGTAAAGCATTGGTTAATAACAGACAATGCACCAAAGTAGAAGTAATGATTAAAGAAATTGTTTATATATGCAATTTCAGTTCTGTCCAGACATTAACAGTACCAGGTGATAAAATAAATGGGAGAGGTAGATATTCTCCTTTAGTTTTGGAAGCTTCCAAAGTCTAGGTTGATTTCATTTGAAG
Source organism: Nitrososphaera sp. (assembly GCA_036741615.1). GTDB lineage: Archaea > Thermoproteota > Nitrososphaeria > Nitrososphaerales > Nitrososphaeraceae > Nitrososphaera. The sequence continues at coordinate 9,083 of DAINRW010000037.1, read as the reverse complement.
CCTTTTGAAGTAGTTCTTGTGACATATACTGACGACTTTACTTTACAAGAAGCGAAAAGCTTAGCAGAATCAATGGTAGGCTGGAGTGTAGTCAAAGTTTTTACGCAAAAGTACCTTAATCATGCAGAATATGGAGTTGGTTCAGGCAAAGCCCAGGAGATTGCAGAATTTCTAAAGGAATCTCCCAATGTAAAATGTGTAATTGTGGATGAACATCTGACCTCAAAAAAGTTGTTCAATTTAGAAAAACTGTTAGGCGTGAAGGTAATTGATAGGGAACGATTGATTCTTGATATATTTTACGCAAGAGCAACAACTAATGAGGCGCGGCTGCAAATTCAATTAGCAGAAATCAAATATGAGATGCCTCGTGTGAGGGAAATAGCAAAAATATCTACAGGAAATGAGCGGCCCGGCAAAGGTGGAAGTGGAGAGTATGAAGTTGATGTAAAGTTCCGTGATCTTAAACGGAGAATGTCTTTCATAAAAGAGAAGATAGCCGAAGCAAAGAGCAAGCGAGATTTGTATTATCAGCAGAGAAGAAAGATAGGAATGCCAATAGTTTCGCTGGTAGGTTATACAAGCGCAGGCAAGACCACTTTGTTCAATTTGCTTACCTCAGAACACAAGGAAACTTCTGCCAACCTGTTTACCACCCTCTCAACAACTACACGATCCTTGAAAGTAGATGAAAAAACGACGGTGTTGCTTACCGACACGGTAGGCTTTGTAAGCAGACTTCCCACATACATGATAGACGCATTCAAGTCAACACTAGAAGAATCGCTTGCAGCAGATTTGATTTTACTTTTGATAGATTGCTTCGAAGCTCTTCAAGATATTAAGATAAAATATTCAAGCTGCTGGCAAGTGCTAGAAGAGCTGAAGGTAGATCGTGCCAAAGTTTTTGTTGTTTTGACAAAATATGATAATAGTACAGATGCCCAAAAGATAGACGAAATCACTAAAGAACTGCGACTAGAAAACCCATTAGTTGTATCATCAAAGACAGGATATGGAATTCATAGACTAAAAACTATAATAAAACAACATTCCATGTCTCGAAAGTGAATTGCTACCATATTGGTTGTCAACACTTAAACAACCTATCCTTCCATATATTTAATTACTAGAGAATCGTGTCGATCCTTAGTGGTGGACGTAATTTATGGTCGAGGCCTAACCGACCTTGTGCGCGAAATGCCATTCTATATTAGTATCTTCAAGAAAATAACTGCTTACAAACTCTTTAAAGTAAAACAGCCAATGTACGGCTCGGTCGACGTTAATAACGTCTGCAACCTTCACTGTACGCACTGTTATTGGTGGCTTAATCGCAAGGAAGAGCAGGACTTGAAAGCAGAAGATTGGCGTAGGATAATCGAGACCACTTTCAATAAGAAGCACATATTTGTCACCACCCTTGTTGGGGGCGAGCCAACCTTACGACCAGACATCATAGAAGTGTTTTGCAAAGAAATGCCGCACAGAGTTTGCATCGTTACAAATGCCACCTTTCCTCTAAAGAGGTATGATGGCCTATACTTTTACTGGGTATCTTTGGATGGAACAGAGAACGTGCATGATACCATAAGGGGCAAGGGGTCATATGCGAAGACGAAGAAGAACATATTCGACTATATCGCGGGCCCAGGCAGGAATGGAAAACCTGCATGGAAAGATATTTGGATCACAATGACAATAAATTCTCAAAATTACATGACTGTTGAGGATCTGATAGAAGAATGGAGAGGAAAAGTAAACAAAATTGGTTTTCAGTTCCATACCCCATTTGTAAAGGGCGACCCGCTAATGTTACCATTTGGAGATATACGCAACCAAGTTGTCGACAGGCTAATTGAAAGGAAGAAAAAATATCCGGACTTTATTGTCAATCCCATAAAACAACTATCTCTTATGAAAGGCAACTGGGGAGGTGTCGGGTCAACTCCGGTAGATTGTCCATCATGGGCTATCTTGTCGCTGGATCATTTGGGAAGGATAAAGCAACCGTGCTGCATCGGAAGTGCAGATAGCAAGAGCATGAAGCCACTATGCGAAGACTGTGGCCTTGGTTGCTACTCGATACTTGTGGCACAGGGGATTAATGGAAATTAATTTTCCTTTTTAAGAACTGAAATCTCTATACACACTTTGGCTCTGTCCCTTTCTCTTTCAGTTTTGCTTGTTCATATTACGAGGATCAATCCCATATGATATTAGACTCTCTTTGAACAACATATATGACCGACAAGCCCTCCTACATGTTCACAAATCAGGAATGGATTATTATCCACCAGCTTGTTTCTAAAAGATAAAAGAAATGTTCTCAGCATATATCAGCACATTTGACTATTCTTAAGCAGGACATTCAACAGAGCTTAATGATATTACTCATATTTTTTGAACAATACAAATGTCATGCTAGGATTTTGTGTTCTGAAGCGCCTTGCAAATAAATTGATTAATGCCTAAAATCTAGTACTTTTTTGTACCACCAGGATTTGCATATCTATAATAGATATCATGTTCTACTTTAGAGGAAGAAATGCCAATGCTTATGCTGAAGTGCAAAACCTGTGGAGAGGTCTTTCCAGGCATTTACATCCCGGAGGGGAGCAGCGATGACATAAAGTCCACCGCTACAACTACCAATTCATGGCACGTATGCTCAAGAGGGCACAAAAATGAGTATGATGCTATAGATTACATGGATTGGTCATAGATAGTTTGGTTATTACTGTTATACTTTGTTCCCAGTTCTAATATATTCTCTAATGCCATTTTTAACACAGAAAAGAACGGGCGAAAAATTAATTTGAAGGAAGCGGATGTATCTGCTTGTAGGTTGCTCATCGAGCAAGAGCGTGATAAATAGCATGGTGGAGGACACAGAAGAAGAAAAGTTCTTTCGAGGTAGGTATGCAGACGAGCTTAGAAAGAAAAAACAAGATGAAAGAGCTGATGAATTAGATGATGAAAGAAGAAAAGTAAAGCAGCAAGGAATGAAAACGCCAGGAAGGAGAGGAGAGCAAATAAAACACGAAGAGATAGATAAGGAGATCAGCCGGCGGTATAGCCTAGAAAGAGTAAAGAAAGATAATAAAAAAAGCGATAGCTAGTTTATCATCTCTATTTCATCCTGCAGTACATATGTTTAAATTAATTTATCTTATCCAGGACATCCAACAGCCTTGGCTCGACTACTCGTACCATTATATCAAATGATCCACTGTTCAGCGCCTAATTTTCCAGTTGTGAAAAATTAACAATATGTGTTCGCAGCTGATTGCTGTTATTATCTTCTAGATGATGTTCCTCCTCTAGTATGTGAGGGAGAACAATAACCGCAATAGTCAGTATTTGGTCGTTTATGGCAAATGCATTCACACTTTCCACCACTGCTTGAATATTTTCTTTTCAACTAACCAAAAGGTAAATCATAACCTAATTAAAACTATGCACGTTAAATAATCGCTTTAAAAATGAGAAAAAACAACTGTGGTACTTTCCGTCTATCAAAAAGGTAGTTGCCACATTCTTTTTGTTGAGGGGAGATTCTACAGTTTTTGTATATCTACTGCTCTGTTGTTGTCGTTGTGGGTGAAGTCAATTCTGCAGTCGCAAATCTTGCACCTACATTAGTGATTTTCACCTTGCAGCTTTGGCCAACTTTACCGCCCTTTACAAAAATGACAAACCCTTGTACTCTGGCAATACCGTCGCCTTGTCTGCTTGTTTCAGTAATTTGCACATCGTATTCCTTACCTGTTTCTACAGGCTTTGGACCGAAGCTACCGCCGAAGCGATTACCTCCTCCAAATCTTCTTTCACCGTATGACATTAGTCAAGGACATTATGGTTTTTGTCTATAATATAAACGGTAGATTAATGCTCGACTTGGACCTTGTAAGGGATATTGAAATATGGCAGTTTATCGAATATTAGTAGCTTAACACGTGAAGGAATTTATCACCTCACTTCTTCCATCAGCACCATAAAGGGGTTACATTAAAGCAGAGATTTTCAGAATAAGAGATAGAGAATACATAAAAGGTTTCTTTTTCTCTTCCTCTATTGTAGTCATGGACGAACCTGCCTACCATACGGCAGGATTAGCGTATTGTAATGCATGTATTGTGCCAGGCGCGAACAATGCCTATCTTGCGCTCACGAAAAAGATGTTAGACAAGTCAGGGCATTTAAGAATAAATTTTGATATACCACGTATGAAAGCCCCAAATGAAATCTTTGAGCTGGATGCAAATCCATTGTGCTAATCTTGATTTAACGGTAGGGAAAATCCAAATGTAGCTCCTCTTTCATCCTCATTGTTTCTGGCCCATATTTTACCACCATGAGCTTCAACTATACTTTTTGAGATATATAACCCTAGACCAGTACCTTTGTCTGATTTTGTAACAAATTTGCTAAACAACCTAGATACAATTTCTCTATCGATGCCTGTACCTTCATCTCTTATCAGGACTATTGCTTCACTACCACTATCATTACTTTGAACTTCCACAGATACAGTGATGCTGCCTTTCTGGGTGAACTTGATTGCATTATTGAGTATATTAGATACAACTTCTGAAATTCTTCCTTTGTCTGCATATACTACAACATCTTTCGGATCGTACTGAAATGATATATCTTGATCACCGATTTGATTTTTTGCATCTCTTATAGAAGTAGATATTACTTCATGTAAACTAAAAAGTTGTTTATTCAATCTTAATGACTGACTTTCAATCCTTGCAGTCTCTAAAACATCAGAGGATAAACGCTCCAGCCTTTTTGCATTGCGAAGTATTATATCAATTTCATCTCTTGTTATCTCAGTTTTTGATTGACCACCCTCAAAACTTAATTCCAATAGCTCTGCCATCCCCAGTATTGGTTGCACTGGCGTTCTAAGTTCGTGAGCTGCAATGTTGATAAATTCTTTTTGCATCTTTTCATTGTTTTTTAATTCTTCATTTAGTTGAGTCTGTCTCCACAGACTTTCAAACATTGAAACATACGACAAAACGCCTGCTTTACTATTCGAATATGTCGATAATCCTATTGCTTCATGGAACGTTTTCTTGCTATCATCCTTTAGCTCCATCATCAGAGATGCTTTATTATCAACTACAAGAATAGTGGCTTTACCACCTTCTTGTTGTTCGATAAACCTTGTGACAATAGCATTGTTGCTAGATGGTATGAAATTACGGACTAGTTCATCATTTGGCATCAACAACTTAATTTGACACTTCTTGGCTGCTTCTTGAAGCAGGTATAATATACCAGCGTTGTCTTGCCGAATTACGGCATTACATGTAGGAAACATCAATTTTATTTCCTTTTCAGCAGACATGATCAATGACTGATAGAGTTCTAAAGCTTGTCCTGGATCATAAATTACTTCTATTCTTTGTGGTTCTATACCTTGTTCAATTTCTCTTATTCTGTGTTCGGCAGGTACTGCGTTACTCCACAGATTTTCAAAGAAATAACGTTGCTGTTCCAGAAATGCCTTAACATTGCTGTATATGGTTTGAGTTACAGGTTTTGAGCCCTCTAAAACTGAAGTAGCCACATACTCTGTCTCTGTCACTGCCATATTGCCTTTAACATTGTCCATATGACGTAATTCAACATAATTCATGAATTCTTTGCAATATTGGAAGTTACCTCTGGTAATTTCGACGATCTGCCTTATGTTTACATCCCTTTTGCTAAAGTCAATGTATCCCTTCTTTACTGGTTCCATGGTCATAGAGAAGATTGGAGAATTAGCATCGCTGCAAATTACTGCTTCTTTTTTCACGTTTGCCATTGCTTGCAATAATATTTTCATGGCAGCCTCTTCGCCATAGTATATTTTTGTTGTTTCTATAGCAGTATGCGGCTGCAAGTTACTATTCCTGTTGATAGAAGCATCATTTAAGAGTACTTATAGATTGTTTTGTAAAACCAATTCTGTAATCCACTTACAACAAATACAGGTTTACAGCGCTTGTTGCAAAGGGAGGCATTTACTCGCACTTAG
>DAINRW010000037.1:0-2943 GCA_036741615.1 Nitrososphaera sp. | reverse complement strand
CTTCTTCTTCTTCTTCTAAAGAAGCGGCGTTAACAAATTCTAATATCATTTAGAACGTAGGTGGAGGAGAACTCCTAGACGATCCTTTTAGAGAGATTGTCTGGAAAAAAATAGTACGTCATTATAACTTAGATAATAGAGGCAACCATTTAAAGGTGACAGGGTTCCAAAACAAATCTAAATGTTGTTTGTTATTGTTTCTCTTCTTATTTTATCGTGTGTCTATCTTTTGGTCTTTCCTGTTGTAACTATTATCAGAGAGCAACATCAAGACCTATCACCAGCACAGCGATTATTGCGACATCAGATAGAAGTCGTATCATCGCAATCGGAAACATCGGAGAACAATAGTCCTGGACCTATTATTGATGGTGGAGACGTAGACATAGAGCTAGTTACTGAGGGGTTACAATCTCCAACAAGCATGACCTTTATTGGAAATCATGGAGATATGATAATTTTGGAAAAAAATGGCGAGGTAATTCACTTTATGAATGAAAACAAAACTAAAACGTCGTTATTAAATTTTAGTGCCGTGGACGATCGGAATGAAAGAGGATTGCTGGGAGTGGCTACAATAGATGCTATCCCAGAAGGGAGTACCCGTGCATCAACAACAGCATCTAATAATGATGATACGACATCAACAAGTGGCAATCCTGCAAGTAATGATGTGGCATCAGCAACTACTACTGCAACAGAAACAACAACACCTTCGTCGCTACCACCAACAACTTTTGTATTTTTTTACCTTACAGAGGCTAGCAAAGAAGATAAAACTCAGGCACTGGGCAATAGGATATACAGATTCGAATGGGACCATGCAAACAAATCCCTTTCAAATGGAACGTTGCTTTTAGATCTCCCCGTATTACCAGGACAAAACCATAATGGCGGTAAATTAATAGCTGATTCAGATAATAGCCACCTCTATGCTGTCATTGGGGATCTTAATAGAAAGGGAACGCTTCAGAATTTCAAGAATGGATCTCTGCCTGATGATACATCAGCAATAATAAGAATAAATCCCGACGGTTCACCGGCTCAGGGCAATCCCTTTTTGAATATTAGCAGAAGCGATGACAGCTACGCAAATCTAAGCAAGTATTATGCTTATGGCATCAGAAATAGTTTTGGACTGGCAATTGATCCATTAACAGGCACTCTATGGGACACTGAAAATGGCCCTGATGGATTTGATGAGATCAACCTTGTCAGGCCGGGCTTTAATAGTGGATGGGCAATGTTAATGGGTCCGATTGAAATGAGTAACATAACAGCTGAGAATGACTTGGTTAGCTTTCAAGATGCTTTGTCTTATGCAGACCCAGTATTCAGTTGGGGAGAGGCTGTAGGCGTTACAGACATAGAATTTTATGATTCGGATCGTCTTAGTGATGATTATACCAACAACATCTTTGTTGCAGATGCTAACAATGGTGATCTCTACTTCTTTGAAGTAAATGAAGATAGATCTGGCTTGCACTTTGAAAATCCAGGGATAGATGATGACCTAGTTGCAAGCAATGAAAATGAGAGGAATGCAGTAACATTTGGAACTGGGTTTCGGAATAGCATTACGGACATAGAGACTGGTCCTGACGGATACCTGTATGTGCTGACTTATCATCCAACAATGGGTACTCTATTTAGAATAGTGCCACAAGAGTAATGTCAACTCTACTGTGTTCTACATATACCAGCAAAACATTCAGTGCAGTAATACTGTAGGCAATGACAAACATCTTCTTAATTCTTGGTTCTAAGGCTGCAGCGATCTGAAGTGGAACTGATAATTGAAATGTGCCCACAGTTAGGCGATAAAGATTAGAACGACGACTTGCTGGGAAAATAAATGTTCTTACAGAAGATTACTCAACAAGGAAAACAGGAGAGTAACAAACATCCCCTGCACTATGGGGGTATAGAATTGTCGAGCCCAAACTTTGTCATCCTGATGAAATTCTCTTCAAGGTCTTGAAAGCGGGCCAAACCCAGATGGTGTCGCCAATAGCTAAGAGATCAGTCGCAGCAGTAAAGCTACAGTTCTAGCGATAGGGAATATCTTTTCAAAGAAATAACAAACCAAGATAAACACGCTAAGAAGGAAAAAGGCATTCATTTGCCTGATTCCTGTATCTCAACGCCATCTGAACAATATGCTAACTTATGCTATCCCAAAATTGTATCATATAGCCAGGCATCGTCAATTATTGTCTCCGACTCGTGATATAACAACAGACTTTTTTCGTAAAACCTATAATAGTGATAGATTCGAATCGGTAACAAAACCCGCCAGCTGGTCTATGTTGGGATCAGCTGGCGAGGATGCGATACTACGTGAGCTCCTTACCCAGGTTAGTCTCACGCACCTTTTGAATACACTTTTTGATATCTTAAGTTTTTAGAGAATTTTTATCTATATATTATTTCGTCTTATAGTACTTGAAAATATATCAAAGAGATGAAAGTTTAGAATATTATTATACAATTTTTTCACAATAGAACAAAGAACTCACTGTGACTGCGGTATATAATTTGAATCTATGGATATCGGAAATGATGGAAGAGGTTCTAGAGGTCTATCAGGACTTAATGCCGAGCCTGTTTGTCATAAACCAATGATTGTAACAATAGTTGAAAATGTGATGTCAATAACGGTGCCGAAGACTACAATCACAGTGATGTGACGTAGAGCGTCTAAGATGCTCCTAAATTGTAGACAAATCTTTAAAAAAGCGATCGCAGGAGCGGGTCAAAATCGCTGTAATATCATATTCTGATCTTAGGTACGGTCGGGTCTGCTTCTCCTCATGACTTGCACATGATTTCTACAGGAGGCTTCCTAATCCTAATCTTCTTCCTCTTCTTCCTCTTCTTCCTCTGGCTCTTCGACAGGTGGTTCTTCGACAGGTGGTTCTTCGACAGGTGGTTCTTCGACAG
>DAINRW010000036.1:0-10170 GCA_036741615.1 Nitrososphaera sp. | reverse complement strand
CTGCGATTTTCAATGGACAACTCGAGCTTGACGATAAGGGCTATATCGTCCTCAAGCAACACACAAGGACCAGCGTTGAAGGCGTGTTTGCCGCTGGAGATGTTCATGATCATAGATACAGACAGGCCGTAACTGCTGCAGGCTTTGGTTGCATGGCAGCAATTGATGTAGAAAAATGGCTTTCTGAAAGAAGACATAGTTGAAAAGTCGCAGGAATGTAACCCTGCTGGACGTGTTTTCCATAGAGTGTAAAAAATTGCGCCAGATGTCTCATTAATTCATGTCCAGAGAAAGAGAGAGATGATGCCTACCCGTCATGATACTACTTCATATTCTTCACGTCTTGAATGCACCACTGTAATTTAGCGTAAAGCTTGACATTCGGTAGAAAACGAGCCGAGCTCAATCAGTGGCGTCTGCCCAATTTAATCTATAACATCAGGCCTTGCAACTGCCATCATCTCTCTTCTATTTCGCCTTCTTTATCACGAATTCAAGATCTTTATCATTCTTATTTAACGATATCAGTTGGTGCCCACTGCGATTAACCCATCTTGAAATATCCTCTTCAGACTCAGGGTCATCTGCAACTATCTTGAGTGTATCACCTATCTTGAGACGCTCGACCTCCATCTTTGTGCGGAAGACTGGCTCAGGACAGTAAAGTCCTCTTACGTCAATTGACTTGGTAGCTAAATCACTCATAGTAACGAACCAGTTGAAATTATATAATATCATAATATTAAGTGTTACAGTTTCTATCGGAAAAGATCTCGATTCTTTGCCCTAATTAGAGATTTGATGGAGGCTTTTGATACTTTTTCAAAGTCATAGCCTCGGATTATAGCCACAGGGGTACCTTCAGCCTTACCCATTACAAGCTCAGAAGCAGAAGCTATCTCGTCCGCTACTGCAATTTCAGTTACTCTCAATTTTCTACCATACATATCACATGTTCCAATGTAGCTCTTAATCGGGTTAATTCCTGCTATGCCTATTGCAACATTTGTTTGTCCGTTTCTAAATGTTCGGCCAAAGGTATCAGTTATAATCACTGCCACTTCCTTACCGACTTTTTTCTTTACTACATGCCGGATCCTGTCTGCAGACTCATCGGGGGCAAGAGGCAATAGCACTGCGGTATCACCTTTTACGTTGCTTTGATCCACACCAGCGTTAGCACATACAAAGCCGTGTCTTGTTTCTGATATAATTATGCCATCCTTTGCACGTAAAATTTGTGAGGACTCCTTTAGTATCAACTCCATTATGCGTGGATCTTTATCGTGTTCCTTTGCCATACTAATTGCCTTTGTGGAAGGCTTAATACTGTCAAGCTCTACAACACGCCCTTCTGCTTTTGATACAATTTTGTGTGTGACAGCGAGTATATCGCCATTCTGGATTTCTATTTGATTACGCTCTATTGCATCAAGGATAATTACGCTAAGATCATTGTGTAGCACAATCTCATTTGAAATTCGAATAGGGGTTATCTGTATCAACTGCACTGATTGAAAGATAGAAGTTAAAAAATGAGTTGGTTGCTAATGCCTCCTACTTGCCGCATTTATTAATGCTGCCTCACCAAAATTTTTCTTTAATAAGTTGAGAAGTAGGCTTAGGTCGCGCTTGTCAATGGAAACGTCAGCTTTTTCCCTTACTATGTCCACAGGGCAGAACCCCACAGTATAGCCGGCCAGAGCAAATAGCTTCAAGTCATTAGCACCATCTACCACCACTACAGTGTCTTCCTTCCGGATGTCCCACTCTCTTATCGTGGACCTAATTGCAGCTGCCTTATCTGATGTAACATTAATTATTACATCGTCAAGTTTGTCATCCTTAAACACTAATTCGTTGGAGAATATTTTATCGATTCCAAGCTCATCTTTTAGCCTGTCTGTGATTATTGTAAAACCACCAGACACTGCAATCATTTTCCATTCCGCCTTCTTGAGCGCAGAGCAAAGCTCTTTTGCACCTGGCATTAGAGGTAGACTCTCTCCTATTTTCTTGGCGTCTTTATAACTAATGCCCCTCAGCGCTCGCACTCGGCTCTTGAGCCCCTGTTCCCAGTCAATCTCTCCTCTGATACCTGCGTTAGTGATGTCCCAAATCTCCTTCTCTTTTCGAGGACCCATGACCTGCGCCAAAACTGGAAGGTACTCAGCGTTAAGCAGAACACCCTCCACATCAAAGATAATCAGCATAGTATTTGCTTATGCAAAACAAATTCCTGTCAGTATATTAAGCTTCTCCACGTATTTTTATTTTTATTTTTAGTAATGTACCCTTATCGTCTTTTGACTCTTGTTGTTAAGGTAATCTGTTAACAGTACCTTGTCAATATCTGCAGGGTGGATGTAGTATGATCGCCCCTTGACATACTTTTCCATTTCATTGACATAACCAAGCAAAGAATCCTCTTCACTTATCATTATAGTATCAATTTCAATATTTTTTGAATGGACTTTTTTTGCCTCCACAATGGTACGGTCACCAATATATTGGTCTACTTGCCTATAGCGGTAGCAAAGGTAGACGAGCTCTCCTGATGCAATATCTAGATTCATGCTATGATTGTGCTTCACATCGTTAAGAGTCTGACGGTCGGGCGTATAAAAGTGAGAATAGGGTCGCTGTGATACAATTTTGTCTTGCTCGCTTTTGTCATCGATAAAACACGCGCTCGGATGACCATCGGTTACAAGTACTAGGCGTTTATTAATCGCGCCGTCCTTTTGCAACAGCTTGCTTGCAAGCCTGAATGCGGCCTGGTAGTTAGTGTAATGCAAAAAGTCAGAGCCTGGCTCAAAGGTCTTTAGATAAGGTATGTCATGTGGCGCCACCTTTGATGCAAGTGCTCCAAACCCTACAATATAGACTGAGTCAGAGGGAAAGAAATTACGGTTCAGCAAATAGAGACTCCAAAGTGCACGTTTGGCGGCCTCAATTCTGCTCATGTCCCCGTACAGCGATGAATAGCGCATGGTAGAGCTAAGGTCAATGCAATATACAACGGCGACACGAACATCCTGCATCGTTTCATATTCTTCAAAGTCATCGACATCAATTTGCAGAGGCAGCTTTAGATTACCACCATTCTTTACCGTACGCTGGATCGTGTTCATCAAAGACTTTGGAACATTTAGCAACCTGATATCGTCACCCAGCTCGTATTTTTTGGTAGTATCCAACACAATTGACCCCGATCCAAGGTTCTGTGACTCATGCGTACCGTATTCGCCAGCCTTGAGTGCCTTCATTACGTCACTAAGTATCCTACTGCCTATTGCAGTAAAGCCTTTAGCGCTGAGCCATTTTGGAGAGTCCTTTAGATACCCCTTTTGTATCAGGTACGCAATTAATGGCATGCCAGAATCATCTCGGCCACTTTCCCTTGAATCGTCCAGTGACCCGGTGGTCTGGTGCTGCTCGCTGTTTTCTTGCTGCTTTGAAAGAGAAGACATTACACCCTGAAGAGTCTGTTCAAGCTCCTGCAAACTAGGTGTCTTTTCCTTCAGCGCCTCTCTTCCTATTGCCTTGAACAGTTGGTCCAGCAGATCTCTAGAGAGCTCTCGCTCATCTTGGCTGTCTTGCCTTTGATCCTGGCCTTCTTTATTTAGTGGAAAATATACGAATTTCTTACTGCCTAGGGCACGGTTATGCGAGATCATAGGTGTTGTTATCCTTTTTATCCAAGAGTGGAGGCTGGGTGTGCCGGAGGCCCTCAAGTATTACCTCAGTCACAGATGCCGTAAACTCACCGTCGAAGTCCTCGCTCAGAGATACATTGTCTGTTTTTATTCCAAGTTGCAGCGCCTGCTCGGTAAGCTGTTTTTGCTCTTCTTTTACTCTAGCAATTGTTTCGTTTACCACCTGTTGGAGTGAAGGAAACTTAGACAATTGAGACTCATAGTCGGAATCAACACTCTTGTCTCCGTGACCATTCCCAACTATTGTTTGCGAAACGTGGAATGTATTATTCTTCGCAAAATCATTCTTAACTTTTGCCAACTGTTCTGGAGCTACCTTTTGGATGTATTCAAGTGATAGCTCCTTTAGCACGCTTTCAATGATAGCATCGAGCACATTCTTTCGGTTCTGGCGAGTGTCTTCCATCTCTGCAAGTTCAAATTTAGATGATTGGTGGATGCAGTGAATGTCACAAAAGCGAGGGATTGCCTTAATGCCATACACAATGGAGCGAGTACGTTCCACTTCTCCTATCATCATCTCCATCGAATGTACTGACATCCTAACGCTTACTCCCTTATCATGATTCACATCATGGTGCATACGAGCCATCTGCGTTATCTTGGCTATCGTTTTTATCATAAATGTAGGCAACACAACATTCTTCGTATCTGCAATCTTTGCTTCCTGAATAATGATCAGCATCTCATCTTCTACCGTCCTGGGGTAGTGAGTGTCAATGTGGCTTCTCAGCCTGTCAAATAATGGCTCAATTATCTTACCAGAATGCGTATAGTCTATGGGGTTTGCAGTTGCAATTATTCTTACATCAGGTTTGAAAACGATCGGATACGCCCCTGTTGTAAACTTACCCTCTTGAAGAACACTTAGCAGGGAGACTTGCTTTCGTGGATCGAGTACAGGCAACTCGTCAATGCACAATATGCCGTGCCTTGCCTGCAATAATTGACCTGCAGAATATGATTCGATATCGTAAAGTTCGACTCCCTTTTTGGCTATCTTTATTGCGTCTATCTGTCCAACCAGATCCTTGACTGAAATGTCCGGAGTCGATAGTATATACTTGTATCTGTCAGCACCACTTACCCAGTCAACCTTGGTCTCAAGCTTGTTCGCTCGAATAATATCTTCGCACTCTGGCGATACCATGAATTCTGGTTTCGTTCTCGAGATTTCAATGTCGGTTAAAAGCGCAATCAATTCATCTTCGGGAATCGATGTAGGAATATCGCTTGTTATTGTACCCCTTACTATTGGAATTGGAGACAGAAGGTTCTGCGCTATTGCCTCTGCAAGCTTGGTCTTAGCTTGTCCTATCTGGCCAACTAACAACATGTCATGACCCGAGAGGATTGCTCTATTGATGGCAGGAACTACATCATCATCATAGCCGATTATGCCAGGGAATGGGTGTTCCCCTTTTTTCAGCTTGGCAATTAAGTTGCTTCGCATCTGTTCTTGAACAGTGACATGTTTGTAACCTATATTGAGAAGATCGCCAAGCGTTTTAACTTGCTTATAATCCTCGGGTAGGCCTGACATTATTTCACTATATTTTGGTTTTGAAGTGTAAGAGTGGTGAACTATTTCCTGTATTCTATCACTCATATCGAAGATGGAGGTTTCTTAGCCAACACAAATTTAAAGATTGTTAGAAGACAGTCAAGAATTTTTTGATACTATTTAGGATGGCTATAATATCCCTGCATAGTTGATCCGATGAATTTAAAAAGCTTGAAAAACTAGTGACTTTCTGCATCATATTGCTACTCTAAACTATTATTGCCATCAATTATACATGATAATATACTTGCGTTGTATCAGCAGAAGTCCCATAAGAAAATCTAATAGAATCAATTCGCAGAATTAATATGTGAGCCTAGAGAACAGGTAGGACAACACCGTAAGTCTACAAATTACAATATATCTCACCCAGCATGGTTTTTATTGCGGATTATTGTTTTGTGATTTTGCTTTGTCTGCATCAGAATATAAGCACATTCTCAGAATCGCCGGTAAAGACATTGAGGGCGGTAAGAAATTGATAGTTGCCCTTAGTGAAGTTAAAGGTGTAGGTTATAATTTTGCGCAAATATTGACTCAGTCGCTCAACATCAATCCTAATTTGCGTGTTGGCTTTTTGACTGAAAACGATATCAGAGAGATCGAGCAGGCTATCTCTAACCCTACTAAGGCAGGAATCCCGCAGTGGTATCTTAACAGAAGGAAGAGCATGGATGACGGTTCTAACTATCACGTGATAACTTCGGATCTTGATTTTGCTGCTTCAAATGATATTGAGCGCGAAAAGCTGGTAATGAGTTGGCGTGGGTATAGACATATGTTCGGGCTGAGAGTAAGAGGCCAATGCACTAGGACCACGGGCAGAAGGGGAGGAGCAGTAGGAGTCAAGAAAGTTAAGGCGATGCCTGGAGCAACAGCACCTGCAACAGCTGCTAGCGCGGCTACAGCCAGTCCAGCCCCACCACCAAAGGAACCAGATAAGAAATAGAAAGTGGTGCTAAATGGGAGACCCTCGTAAGGCAAAAAAAACTTTCCACAGGCCCAGGATGATCTGGACTACAGATCAGTTAAATGCAGAACTATACATCATGGGCTCTTACGGTCTTAGGAACAAACGCGAGCTCTGGAAGGCCGAGACTGAGGTAGCAAGGATCAGAAACCAGGCCAGAGCACTTTTGGCACTTTCAGCAGAACTGAGGGCAGAGAAGGAAAAGAGACTATTGAACTTTTTGAACAGGCTGGGTCTCGCAAGAGAGGGCACAACACTCGATGACATATTGAACCTAAAAGTTGAAGATTTGCTAGAACGGCGTCTCCAAACTATAGTCATGAAAAAGATCGGTACCAGTTCACCCTATCAAGCAAGGCAGATAGTTAGTCATGGCCATGTTTCTATAGGCAACCGCAAGGTAAACATACCAGGCTACCTAGTGAAGGCGGAAGAGGAACATCAGATATTGATACATATTGAAATCCCAGGGGCTACCGCAGCACAACCAGCCTCAGCATCATAGAATGATGAAATAATAATATCATTTTTTAGAATCGTAAACTTAGGCATAATCGCATGTTTAGCGACTGAATTTCAACTCATGTTAGACAAACGCAAATGACTATTTCCGAAAACAGAATGTTAGATAGTGCCTTAATGAGTCATGTTCAAATTCGCTTGGATTCAGTGATCAGAATATTCAAAGTTCCAATATTATCTTAAACAAGCCAATAAAATCTAGGGATCAAGATATTAAATTCTTCCTTGGCCACCAAAACAGGAAAACTGGTTTTCGTTAAGAAATACACACAGCATAGTACCTCAGTACCCCATATTTACTCCATGCGGAAGATGAGAGGCACATGTAACCGTTATTCAAGCTCTGTAAGGATAGAGAAAAAACTCTGCAAAATCCAAAGCAGTTTGGCTTATTGCTAGATATGAGTCGAAGTGTCAAAGTAGGTAAAACGCCCCTTTGCAAATGAATATTCAAAAAGATCTCAGAGTGAATAGTTAAAGAAAAAAAAGGAAAAAAATTGATACAGGATACCTTACTGGGGATGCTCGCCTGCGGATGTACGCATACTACTACCTGAGTAGGAACCTATTGGAACGTCAGGGAAGCTATCGGTCATTCTTTGCTCTGCTACTGCGCCTGCCTCTGCTAATATCCTGTCTACTTCTTCACCGCTTGCATCGAAGGCAAAAGAGGTGTGACCAAGAGATCCTGCACTCATCATAATATCGCCGAATACACCATTGATTTCTCCAAGTTCTCTGTCTACCTCCGGCATTACACCTCCAATTCCTGTCCTCACTTTTGTTAGCGCGCCCATTGCAGGGCCTATTGCCACCATAACGTCTCCAAGATCGATAGTGGATTCCAACCTGAGTTGTATCTGTTCCAGTGCAATCTTGAGCTGGGAGATCATCTTAGTTGTCCTTCTCACTTGAGCAATCTCATTTGAGATCATCTTACCCTGTTGAGTGTCATGTTTCTGAAGAGCATAAACAGTTTGGTTGAAGAGAGATCTTTCTTTACCCCGTAGTTTCTCAAGAATTGTCTCTAGTTTTTGGTTCTGTGCCTGAATCTTCTTCTTGGCAAGCTCAATTCTCGGTTTAAGTGGTTGCGACTGACCAACATTCTGTTTTATTATCTCAGACATTGTAGGTTTATTGTCCTTTATCCAGTTACTGCTGAAGCTTGTCATAGCAACTAGCAAGCGATAATAGCGTTAAATAGAAATGTCATAATTGAATAACCATCCGGTTATAATTTGTAGACAAAGTTAAGTTGTTTGCACAACTAGGTTGGAAAAGCTATTAAATGCAAAGGATATACGCTAGACTAGCATTATGGGAAGGACAAAGGTCACAAAGAGCGACGATAGCTCACAGGAAGAGGGACTTCCCAAATGGGCAGAAGATGAGATAAGATCTGCCCAATTTGGTCAGCCCGAAGTAATAACAAGGACAGGCTACTTCCTTGATATTTACGAAAATAATTACAAGGTCGATATCCAGGTCTACGAACAGATGCCGGATGGCAGAACAATCGTTGAGGGTCTTGATGTGCCCAAATCAATGAAGATTTCAGATTTTATGAAGGGCTTTGTATATGAGTATAAGATCAAAGTGTTCATGGCTAGCTTGGATGCCAAAGTAGTCGAACTCCTTAAGACGAAGTTTGGCCTCGATATGAAAGCAATATATCGTTTTGAGCTACTGGAGCTCCAACTTATGGATGTCGAATCCGATCTACCTACTGCATCCTCAACTCCAGGAGAAGCAGAGAACGACGAGGAATAACCATTGCAGACGCTGGCACTATATAACGATCCCACTTGCTTCCCTCACGTACAGCAACAATTACTTATTACCACAGGCAAGTCAATGATGAATGAAGTGGACTCTATTATATTCTTAGTAATGAGGGTATTGCAAGCCTACGTCATACCTCAATTTTGTTTGTAAGATGAGGGCTAGCTCAAATAGTTTCTTTTGATACCTTTGATAGGAGAATGAATATAATTAGATGAAGTTTATTTTGTTAAATCTAAAGCAATTTGCCTAATAAGACCGTAGGAAGATTTTGCAAGGTTGTTGTGTTGCAAATAAAAAACCGCATGCATTGCTTCCTTATGCCTAAGCCCTTATCGGGTGACGCTGCTATTATCACTGTCCGGTTTTTTGGCTTCATGTCCTGTGAGTGGGTGTCGGATGTTTTGAGCCGACCTGGTATACAGTAATCTTCATGAGAGCGATCCATGCAAGGACAAGCGGCACGTGGTAACTAGCTATCCTCCATGCAATTATTACATTCAATTGAGAATCCTTGATGACGTCGTCAAGGTTTGGTATGCCACTGAGATTTGCAAGATAGGCCCAAATGCCAAGTTCGGCAAGGCCTGAGCCCCCAATTGTAATGGGCAGGTTTGCCACTGCCGTTGACGCTGACGTTGCCATCAAAGAGTCAAATAAGCCGATTCGGGGTTCAACTGCATTAGCAAGCACCATGAAGGAAATTCCCTGAAAGACGAACGCAATGACAGTTATTGCTATTCCAACTGCAAATGTACGGATCGATTTTTTGGAGTTAAATATTTCCCGGCTCATATTACATAGGTCTGCAATAGCAGTATTCGCTGAATTTATGAGGTTCTCTGACCTTTTCTTTGACAGGAACTTTTCCACTAGCTTCTGAGAGAATGACGGAAGCCGCAGAGTACGCTTAGCAGAAAGGAGGACAAGCCCTAACCAGATGGCTAAGGTTGGGATGGTTACTAGAATTACAGCCAATCCAATTACGCTTCCGCCGCGGTAAATTGCAAAGGCGCCAGCGATAAAAGCTAGCACTGCCCCTACAAACACATCCGCAATTATCTCCATGCTCGTTACCCACGCAGCCCTGCCTGGCGGAACGCCATTTCTTGATAGCCATGCTATCCTGACTAATTCTCCACCCACATAAGACGGCGTAGTCTGAGTAACAAATTCGCCAGCTAGCCTAGCTGCGACAGTCTTGCCTGTAGACGCAACATCGTAACCAAGAAAATGCCGGATAAAATACTTGAATCGCAGCGCCTGCAACAGCATTTTGATGATTGCAGCAGCTGCGGCGGCTAGAAATGGCACAAGCCCTACAGCAAGAATATCCTGAGGTGAGACGTTGGCAGTAAAGATCAGGATAATGAACGGTACCACGCTTGCAGGGATGGCAACAAGTCGCCAGTTCACTACTATAACTCTGTCTTTGGTACAAAGTACTACTATAATAAGGAATGTATAATCCTGGGCTATTCGTGCATAATTTTATTGTATCAGACAGTCATCAATCACTTTTTGTGATAATAGAACTAGTTATTTTAGATACTGCGTGTGTCTAGCCACAGTTAATCTGGACTTAAAATATAGGTATAGGACACGCATGAGAG
>DAINRW010000035.1:1899-10175 GCA_036741615.1 Nitrososphaera sp. | reverse complement strand
TTGCAAGTTCTTTGTGGTCATGTATCTTCAGATATGGACCTGGAATAATCACATCTGTATCAATATTATTTTTGTCGTATTTGTGAACCCTGCCTCTTATGCTGCGGCCGTTGCTGTTCGTATCTGTCAATTTCTTACATCTCTTGGATCTGTTATTTTGCCCGTGACCGCTGACGCTGCGACAACTATTGGCGAAGCAAGATAAGTCTTTGACTCTACATGACCCATTCTACCAGGAAAATTCCTATTAGTAGTGCTAATGCATACCTCATCTTTGGCGAGTACTCCCATATGGGCACCACAACAGGCGCCGCAGGTAGGAGGGCCCACAAGGGCGCCAGCTTGCATAAAGATGTTGATAAGGCCTTCTTTTAATGCACTCATGTATATCGACTGCGCGGCCGGTAACACCTCTGTTCTTATCTTGACCTTCTTGCCCTTGAGAATTTCAGCTGCTGCACGAAGGTCTTCTAACTTGGCGCCGGTACATGATCCGATGTATGCCTTATCAAGCTCTGTTCCCTGAAGTTCTCTGGCAACAGAGATATTGTCAGGCGAGAACGGCTTGGCAACAGTTGGTTCAAGCTTTTCTACTTCGTAAGTGAACACTTCAGAGTACTCAGCATCTGGATCGCCGTGCACGGGAGAATATTTTGCATCTGTTCTTTCGCGCAAGTAAGCAAAGGTTATTTCATCTGGATCAATTATGCCGTTCTTTGCCCCTGCTTCTGTCGTCATATTTGTAAGTGTCAAGCGCTCTTCCATCGGTAGATCCTTCATTATGCTACCCGCAAACTGCATCGCCTTGTAGTTGGCACCATCAGTTCCGATGTCGCCAATGATCTTTAGTATAATATCTTTTGCCATAATGTGGGGGGGCTTGATGCCATCGATCTTGAAGAGCATTGTTTCTGGAACCTTGAACCAGATCTTGCCCTTCATGAGTACATATGCAATGTCTGTGTGTCCCAAGCCCGCAGCAAAGGCGCCTATGGCTCCAGTGGTGTTGGTATGCGAGTCACCTCCAACGTAGACTTCCCCTGGAAGCACCAGCGCCTCTTCATGTGAAAGTGTATGGCAGATCCCATACTGGCCAAGACCGTACTTGAAATGTTTGCTGATGCCATACTGCTTGGTAAAGTTAGAAAGCAATGTGATATTCTCTGCAGATATTCTGTCAGCGGAAGGGACAAAATGATCCTCCGTGACCCACACCCTGTCAGGATCCCAGATTTGATTAAGCTTTACTCCTCTCTTCTTTTCCCATTCGCTAAACACCTTGATGACACCTGGGCCGGAAACATCATGTAACATGACCTTGTCGACCTTGGCGAACATGACGTCTCCAGGTGATAACCTTTGCTTGCCTGATGCCTTGGCAAGTATCTTCTCAGTAATTGTCATTCCAACCAAAATAATTCACACACGCACAGTACATGAGAAATTATATTAAATGATGGATTAAAACCTTTGTAGCGTGAAACATAAAGCACAAAAGACTTAGATCCTTGGTAGTGAAACGATCCTTGGCTGTCGAAATTCTACCACTATCTATCAAAACCCAAAAAAGTAAATTTGATTTATTTGCGAGCCTGCAGGGTTTTGTCTACAAGTCTGACGACATCGTGGTCATATCAAGCAAGTTTGTGTCAATGAGTGAAGGTTCTATAGTCAAACTGAGCAGGGTAAAAGTAACTAAGAGGGCAAAAGATCTGTCGACTCAAAATCATATGGATGCCAAGCTTGCTGAACTTGTGCTCCGGGAATCTGAATATGTAATGAGTGGAGTGCCAGGCTTTTTGCTTGCTATTCGGGATGGCATGATAGCACCTAATGCAGGCATAGATAAATCAAATGTTCCGAAAGGCTATGCTATACTCTATCCACGCGATGCCTTTGAAACTGCAGAGAAGTTGAGACTCAAATTTCTTGCCCAGCGTGGCATAAGAGTGGGTATAGTGATAGCAGACAGCCGCCTTATGCCGACACGTATAGGCACAACTGGAGTCGCAATAGGCTGTGCTGGCTTTGAGCCAGTTGATGACCAGAGAGGTAAGAGGGATCTCTTCGGCAATATCTTAAGAGTTACGTTTAAGGCAACCGCAGATGCGATTGCCACAATGGGTGTTATGGTGATGGGAGAAAGCAATGAATCAACGCCTGCTGCTGTAGTGAGGGGGGCAAATGTGCTCTGGTCAGACAGGAGGTTCTCTTGGAAAGACATGGCTGTTGAACCATTTGAGGACATTTACCTTCGCGGTAATATGGACTATCGTGCGAGAAATGATATTTAACAGAACAGCATATAGTTTTAATATCTCTTCACTTTTAGCATAATTACAAAACTTAAATGTCCGAATTTCTTACAAGCTACCCCAGGACAATTAGCGTCATCAAAGACTTGCAGAATTTTATCCACAAAGAAGAGATCGAGCTTAACCACCTTTGCCTTACAGTCAAGATAAAACGGGATGAAATCATCAATGCTTTAATCTCTGAGGGTTTTAAGCGTGTAAAATTGGAGAATAGAAAGCCAACTCAGATAGGGCATGGCTTTTCAAAAAAATTGATAAGACCATGGGAGATTCATGTAAGATTGCTTGAAATGCAGCAGGGACTTATCGCAATACAAGCAGAAGTTGAAATCTCTCGCAGATATATACAACACATCCGATCTGTAAGGGCCCCAGTCATTTATGAAGTAGAGTCGATACTAAAAAAGCATAAAATCGAATATCAGATTTGGCATGCCAAACTGCGTCAGTATATTACAAGTGTAATTGATAACCACCAGATAACGCTTAGTGCTCCGAGGCTTCCTCCTATCCCATGGAAATCTATGGCTGGCTCTGTTGTGACACTTTCACTCATCTATCTGGCAAAGTTTCTCGGAATCCTCCAGTAAAGACTTTATTGTTTCTATGGTTTAACTCGGCTCAGTTGACAGAGACGGCTGCATTCCTCCATTATGGCATATCGCCTTGGGAAATTGAAGTTATTTATGACACATTAAGCCGGTGTTTTGAAGTCGAAGAAAAGCAGGTCTCTCCAGACGATCCACAGTATGTTAGCATGGTTGAAATTAGGTTTCCTGTGCCGTATAATGAGGCATTCTTTCAACAGGAATTCACCGTCGACAGCTGGTACAAGATGAAAGGTGTAATAAAAGATGTGAAAAAGAGGCGCGGTAGAAAAGGCATTAAAGCATTCATCAAATTTGCAGGTTTCGGTAATAATAAAAAAATTGGTATTGTTTTTCCCCTGCAAAGCAAAGGTGATAGGCAATTTCAAATGGGTATCGAAAAGATAGAATATCTAGTTGATATAGTGCCAGCTCAATTGCAATTGACGCCGCAGGGAGCAGAAGAAATATGGTATTTGTATGACGAAACAAGCTACAAATGGGTCCCATCAGTTGCTAGGACAAATGACGTCAATTATATTTTCAAAAATAATGAGTGGAAAACAAAATGATATGATTATTTTCAGAAATGATATAGCCATATCATAGATGTCTCTCGGGAAATTTCATTTGATCTGATTTATAACAGGCGAGTCATGGATAGCCTTGCTTAACTCCTTGTACTTTTTGTCGATAAACTCAAGCGACTCAGCTAACCTTTTTGATTTACCCGTCTTGAACCTTACAAGTTCGCGATGACGCCAAAAATGCTTTCCATCTGAAATGGACAGGGTAGTGAAATAATCTAATCCTTTGAGGCTGTCTGGCAGTTTGACATTGAACGGCAACAAGTATTCTACGGTAAACCACTCGTCACCATCAGGATAGTCAATACCCGTTGAAATATCAAAGTAAAGGTGCAAAATATCTTCTACCGTAAGGCCGTCGTCTAAAATTAAGGGATGCTTGACACCTGATTTGCGATAGTCCCTCTTAAGCAACTCTGGTTCGAAGTAAGCTTTGATTATGGCTCGACGGAAGATTTCGTTTACTTCTTTAAGGTTCAAATATACTATATACCGCCTCACGGATATTATATAATCTTTGTAATTCCTGGTAAAATTTTGCAAGGCTGTTTCTTTGGCTTACCTAATGATTGTTGCAACTGCACCATGGTTTGATATGTGACTTCTCTGATATGCCTATCAATTTGACTTATGAAAACTCCTTGAGTATCTTAACGTGAACAAAGCACATATCCAAACTGGCTGAAGAGTACCATGAATATAATGTTAATAGTGCTAGAACTCCCGTATGGCTCTGCGAGGGATAATATATTATATACATGCGTGTAAAAAATTTGTCATTGCATTTTGAGGATACTACGAGGAGAGCAAGAAGGTAATGACATGATAGGAAAAAGTGTTCTGGTAATAGCAGGTATTATTGTTATACTGGCGATCGCAATTGGGCTTTACGCTTCCGGAATAGAAGAGCAGTTAATAGATGTAGGAGGAGGAGGAGGAATAAGTGCCAATATGGCAGAAGTAGTCATCAGATCTGACAGTGGTTGGTCAGCTGATATAAGGGATAGCCAGTCCAGATCACATGTGGTAGAGGGTTTTGGTGACAGAACACTTCCTATAACATGCAACAATGACAGCATGTACTCACTAACAGTGAAGAAAATAGATGCAGAATCTGGTGCCTTGAATGTAAAAGTACAAACTGGCGGAAGTAGTAGTAGCAGCTCTCAGAGATCAACTACGACATCCTCGAATGGAGTGATTTCACTATCGGGTACTTGCTAATCATGCATGACTGTTCGTCAAAGAGGTCGAAGAAAAAATACCATTAGCATGAAAGAAGGCGGTTACATGACTTTCTAATCTGACTGAGTCGCAATATTGGTCAACGACTTCCATAAAACTCTCCATTTATAAAGACGGCCTAGGCGATCTGCGTTGAATCAATGCTTATCGATAGTATCTACAACACATGGCTCCTTTAACGATTGCAACTTGCTAGGACTTTGTTTTCTAATCGTATAAATTTAAGCCATTTAGAAGTATTATCAAGATAATGTTCCTAATATTTATAACATAAATAAGATAAATCGGTATCCTTTTATAGTAGTAAATAATGGTAGGGTTATAGTTAACATGCCTCTTCTCCTGGGCATTTCGAGGACGTTTTCACCATCATTCTCTTTTTCGTTGACGACTATAAGGCTGGTCACATCTACAATAGCAGCCGCTATTATTCTATTAGCGTCTAATAGCACACTAAGTGTTGCACAGCAAGATCAACCAATCACAAACCAAGCATCACCAATCCAAAATAGTACATCAGCAACAGCAAATAGCCCTGCACTGAGTACGGAGGATAGCTTTAGAGTACTGATACCCCCAGGCTGGTTGATTCAGGATGTAAAGAATACAGGCTTTGCATTGGGAACAGAGGTTCTGCAAGGCTATGGCATACTCGCTCAACTATGCCCAGTAGAGCAAGAAGAACAACAGCAACAACAACAACAACCACTCCAAGGGGTACCACAATCTGATGCTAACTCCAATGTGTCCAGCACCACGGACGGCAATTGTCAGGGAGTTCAGGAAGAAATGATACACATTCTGCGTTATCCTAACCTGGCTGCAAGGATTGGATTATCTCTTGAGGATATTATTCGGACCGACAATGAATCAGCCAGGGTTATTCTAGCTTATCAGATGCAAAAGCTTCAGGAAGCTGGTTATCGGGATGTTAGAGTTGTGAACAGTTCAGATATAACAATCAACGTTGACTTCGGTACTGGCTTGGTGAATAATATTACAACAGCAAGACTGCCAGCAAAGCTAGTAGAGCTAACGTACACCACAAACCTTGCACCTGATGAACCAAAAAGAGGTTATTTCGTGTCAGCTGCTACTCATGTTACACCCCACAACTTGGGACTAGTAACGGGATATGGTATCTTTTATGAAGGCAGTGTTCTTGAGGCTGCCACACCAAAGGAACAGGAACATCAAACAACAATACAGACAGGAAATTTGCTACTACAACCATTAACTCCAATCAAGCAAGTTATTGATTCGTTTGAGCTAATAGCAGGACCCGAGATAGTACAAGCCATATTAGCAGCACAAACCCCTCAAGTGACAGAACAAGAAGAGCCTGAGAATACTCTGACAGTTGAGATTGACTCAAACAGCACAGAAGGTGCCGTACCGGCTACATTTGAGTTTGAAGCGGATATTACAGGAGGGACAGAACCATACACTATCGTGTGGGACTTGGATGATGATGAAATTGCAGAGAGCAATGAAGAAACCCTAGTGCCTACCTTTATTCAACCTGGAACTCATACCATCGATGTAGTTGTTGCAGACGATGGGGGTCAAGTCGCATCTGATTCTTTAGAAGTCACGGTAGAGGAAGGAGAAGAATCACCACCCTTGGAAGAACAACCACCAATGGTACAAGAGGAAGGACAACTGATAGAAGAAATGCCAGAAGAAGAAACTTCTTGCGACTCGTCCTATCCCAATCTATGCATACCACCCCCTCCGCCAATCTTGGCGTGCGATGATGTTGAGGCTACTAACTTTGAGGTACAGTCACCAGACCCGCATGGATTTGATGTTGATAATGACGGCATAGGATGCGAGACTGAAAATAATCAACAAGTTGACTCAAATGGAGAACCCAGTATGTCGGGCATTAATGATTCGCCTAGCATAGGCGGCATAATTGACCGGGCATTTGGCGGGTTCTCTAACTCCGATCCAACTTGAGACGGAAAAAGATTCTGCTCCTAAATGAAACAGCTGGGAAATTAGTCCTGAACCCTGGAAGGAGCAAGTCTAAGGGTCGTGTGTGTGACAATGCGAGAAGTTGTCGATGTATAAAGACAAAAGTACCTAATGATGAAAATTTGACGGATTGATAACTGACTAGCTATATGGAAAGGAGCTAACGTCTATGGGAATAACTAATTAGATAGCAAGATGGAAGCCGCAGTATAATAGGTATTTTCTAAGGTTACGCCTTTATCTGCGGTATTATCACACTAAGGCTATTTCGTATAAGGTGTAAAAGGTGTTCATATTAGTTGAACTGAACCATCTATTGCTATAGCAAAGTCAACCGGTTTACTATTTTGCGTTCATATTTCCGGATGCCCATTGCCTTAAGGAGCTGCTCATAGACCCCAGTAAAGTATAAATCAAAATAAGCTACTCTACACCTGCCATAACGATGACAAATCAGTTGGATTTTTTAGGAGAGAAAATTAGGGCGATATTTGCCGCTACGAGCTTGGGTGTTCTCTTATTGTTGCCGGCTAGTCTTGGATTTGGGGGAACAATCATACAAGAAGCCTTTGGACAAATTACTGCCCCACCTGTTACCGGGGGAGACGCAGGTGCAGGAGGAATAGAGGAATCTACTTTGACCACAAACGCATCGACATTTCTGGTGCGTGGAATTATAGGCAGTAGCTTGCCTGCAGAGGACATAGAAGCTCCGTCTGAGACTAATAATACAAGGAGCAGTTATGTTTTGGCTGGGCGATTTAGAATAGTTGCAAATCAAAGCATTGTTGATCGGTTCGTTGCCGAAATCGATCTAGCAGCAACCAATGGAACTACTACATTCCACAATATTACTATTGAAGATACTGTACCTTTTAGGTTTCAGCTCACAGAGAGTGGAAATGGGACCTCTACTGCCACTGGGACTAGCTCCATTCCTCCTGTTAGTTCTAATTTAATGACTCGGATCTATGTTGACGGCAACACGCCTGTCATAGACAATGTTCCACTAACAATGTCTCTTAGAGGTCAAGTTCTTGCCATAGAAGGTATTGATATTGATGAAACAAGGATAACAGATACTGCACAACGAGATATATTAAGTATAATTGATGGACAATCAATCTATGGAATTGTATCAAGATAGAGATATGCGCGTTAACCGCGCATTCTTTTTTTACAAGTTCAATTGTTTCCTGCCTGGTATAACAGTGAGAACAGTTGGCGTAAGGATTGATTTCTATCATTGTTTTCCGCATCTCCAAAGGATCAAGCACCGCTGACAGATCTTGGATTCCAAATGGAATAAAACAAAATGATCGAGGACATAATGACGATATTTACTCAGAACTGAATTCAAAATAAAATGCAATAATGCATTTTAGTTTATATGGCGAACCTAAAAGCAGACTTGAAAAAACTAGGCTCCTAGACGAAGAAAGCTGCAACATTACATCTGCCATCCGTGAATACTGCAAAACACCTGCAAAAGTACATTTTACAATGAGTAATAAGAATGCCCGGGGAGAGGGACCTAGCGCCGCCTTAGGTTTCACCTCACC
>DAINRW010000035.1:0-1799 GCA_036741615.1 Nitrososphaera sp. | reverse complement strand
AACTAAAAAGATTATTTTTGTTAAAGAAAAAAAGTGAAGTGGACCGACCAATATTATCGCCATATGCATGGCCATGGACATGCTACACTCTTTTTGTGACTTGTACTAGACTCTACTGTGGGTAAATCCTCCCATGATGAGGTTTGACCCTTGGACGATTAGACCATCGAACTTCTTTACAAGTTGTCCAATAGTTTCGTCTTGCATCATCTTTGAATAGACTTCATTTGCATGAGCTTCGTCTCTATAGAATTGCAACAGGACCCAAAGTTCTTCATCCTCTCCAACAGATAGCTTGTTTGCTATGCTTTGCAAGCCCTCAGGCGTAGACTCATTTTGCTCATTTGATGTACCTCCTAGATAATAAATCTCAGGTCTCACCCCTTGTTTCTTAAACCAGTCCACAAATGGCTGGCCAATCTGTGTCATGGCATCGTGGTTCCTTTTGGGTGCTCGAATGAAGTTGAGTCCTAAATAATCTCCAGTTTCTTGTTCTATTCCTCCGTTGGATTCAGTTTTGTTTTCCATGGTAAAATCATATAGCTAACGAAGTACGATAAATACAATCAGGGTAGTTGAAATATAGTTACTCGCAAAACCAGCCGGAAATAGATGTCTATGTGAGGATAACCGATTCAATAATAAGTAACATATTATAAAGCGGATAAAAACCAGCCTATTCTTCTTACTCTAGAAAGTGCTCTTAAATCAAATCAAAGCAGAGCCTGATATATGTTACCAAGAAAACAGGGATGCTGGTGCGTTTTCTTTACCACGATTATTCATTAGAACGACAAAGAAAGCGTATGTCACTGCTTCCCATGATGTCATTTTACAGGTGCACACAAGCCTCATACATATTCATAGATGATTATAAGGGCACAATTTAAGATAAGGCTGATAGAATCTCATTGAAATTTTGTCGAGCGATATTTGCAACATATCTAAGAAAACAAAGGATAGAATCAGAGGTCATACATATCCATCAGGGACGCATACCAAAGTCCATATCCACGGCTCAATCTCTAAAGATAAATAGCAAAATATCAAATACGGTAGACCCCGACTGCTTTCTGCCGTCCAAGGCCTTTATCAGCTATATTACTGAAGCTAACCTCGAAAATCGAAGATATCTAAGGTCGTGAGGGCCATTTACTTTGTGCTAACAATAAAAATTGAATTGATATCTAAGTGAATATTGCAGCAAGATATTTGAGTTATCTCTTTAGGGACTGTACAGGTATCGATTCTGAAATTTGAATCTTCTACACGAAAGATTGGAAAAGATTTGTTTGTTCTTCATTATGATAGACCTAGCACCGATACCGTATAGGCAAGGTGCACAACTACGTTGAGCGTCTTCAATTTTACAATTCAATGCACAAAGAATACTTTTAGAGTATAATGAATCCAAAGCCTTATTTTGTTCTATTAACGTTCTTCAATTCTAGTCGTTATGAGAATATCTCTACGTTTATTTACCTCGCGAGTAATTGCGATGACGCTCACGGGAGCTATCGCTGTTATTCTTTTGGGTGGCAATTTTACGTTAATTAACGCACAACAATTAGACCAACCGCAAGAGCAACAATCACAGACCAACCAGCCGTCAGCTAATCAAAATACAACAACACAACTATTCCAAAAACCAGATGAAGGTTTTAGGGTACAGGTGCCAGATGGCTGGATAATTTCGGACGTGAATAATTCCGGCTCTACTTTGGAAGCAGAAGCTCTTGAAGGGGTCGGAATACTAGCACAACTCTGCTTGGAGGAAGGCCAATCGCAGCAACAAGGAG
>DAINRW010000034.1:0-10433 GCA_036741615.1 Nitrososphaera sp. | reverse complement strand
AAGAAAGATCCTACTAAACTACGCAGCGCAGGAGCTCATCGAAACATATTCCCATATCATCAAGATTACACCAGAGGGTCCTCGTGTAATCTTAGACACAGATGTCAGGTTGTCTGATAAAGATATAGTAGCTCTGCAGCTTGTAGCTGCTAGAATTGCAAAAGATCTTGGCAGGCTGCAAGACAACTCTATGCAGGTGTCAGACATTCATGCGGCTACGGCACTCAATCCAAAGTCCATAAGCTCCAGAATATCGGAATTGGTCAAGGCCGGCCATGTTGCGCGTGATGAAAAAGAATCAAGCAAATACAGGATAACTACAGCAGGCATTCACTGGCTCAATTCTACGATAGCCAAGAAGATCAGGCCTGCGCCGTAATGTTGTTGGGTGGCCTTTTCTGAATATAGCGGTAATTTCGCATTGTTCCAATCCTTGTCAAGATGTTTTCTCGAACCATATCTGTGAGCGAATGCGAGACTGCAGTCCTATCGTAATTGTAGCCTCTTCTTGATAGCTCTTCATGTACTTCACCAAGAGGCCTTTCATTAACAAAATGCCCCTCAAGCCAGAGATTTTCCAAAAGACCCCTACATGTCATACCACTCTTGGTTATCGCCTTTTGTTGTTGTTGCTGCTGCTGGCCCTCCGGTCCAAGTTCAGTGATAGATCTGGCTCTTAAGGAATCTATTTCTCGCCTCAAGGCATCGAGCTGACTCTGAAGCTCTGGCTCTATCATCTTAGCAGTATCAAGGCTGGAGAGTACGCTTTCAACTACCTGCTTGACCCTACTCTCAATGCACACGACCTCCACTTCCCATTCGCCGTGCTTTAGCCTTATCTTGACTTCCTCAGCGGCTTGGCCATTCATATTTTTGCTTAAATATAACTTTCAGCCTGCTATTGATAAAGCTGTTGCTGACCATATTGATCATGTTGAGCAATATTAATATACTTGTGCCCGCAGATATTGTTGATCAACATGAACAATCAAAAAACCCTTTTTTCAGACAACAACAATATCTTGAGTCTAAGGGATCTCGACATAGGGGAATCGGTGAGTAAGTGTCTTGCTCCAAAGCTTGATGTGCTGAAAGGAAAGAAAATTGTGTTCTGCCATGATGACAAGAAAATGATCCCGGTCGATGGATGGGGCATGAGATCTAACCCTTATAGTGGTACAACGATAACTACTATTCGTCCGATCAAAGAGAATGCGCTTGTGGCGGCTATCGACTCAAGCAGCATCAAACTAGCTGAGACAGAAGATGGAAGCCTTTATGGTATTAAGTGCGGGCTAGCTACAGCCTATGCTGGCCATACTCTCATGCATTTCAAGATAGGCCCAGGGTTGTTCTATCTAAGCGAAAAGACAGTTCACGAATCAGAGCTAGAAGAGCGGCTCTCAAGACTGGTTCTATTAGATGATGACCTAGCGAAGCGTCTAATAAGAGTACGAGTCGAGAGAGCCGTACAGAAAGAGATTGCTAGCAACTTTACAAATTCAATAATATTAGTAGACGGCTCACTCAAAGCATCAATCTTTGAAGAGAGAGACTGCCGTATAAGTAAGATTTCAGAGAGCAGCGTTCTCCGCAAGAACATGCTTGTAGGGATTAGCAAGAGCACTAAGCTTAAGGCCTTAGACAGGGCGGCCGCTCCACTAACAAAGGTGCCAGGACCTGCGTACATCGAAGTTGAGGATATTATCAAAAGCTTGATCAGGAACACTATTGGGAGCAACCTAATGGTTAAGCTGGAAAAGGGCACTAGTAGTCCTATTTTGCGAGCAGACATTGTAGGCGATGTAAGGCAATCGCTTGGCATGCTGCTTGGAAATGATGTAGTGGCAGGTGGCTATCCCGAAACTCTAAGGCTTGCACATCATATTTCAACATTCACAAGCACAGAGGTGACATGCCTCCGAAGCCACATACTGAACAACTATGATGTGACTGAGCTAGCTGCAGAGGATATACGCAGAACTCTTTTGGGGTCGATACCAGTATGAAGATACTGTCAAAGAATGGCAACGAACTGCTCTTACTTGCCATGAAAGAAGATTCGGCTGCCAAGGGAGACTACCTACTGATAGAGGACAGAAGTAGGAGCATGGTTGTACAAGTCTATGATGAAGAATATCTTTCCTCTCAGGCCTTAGTTGAAGACATTGTCAAAGAAGAGGTGGTCAACGCATCAAGCACGGAGAACCTACATGATCCACTTAATATCGGGAGCTTATCCAGATTGGTAAGAGATGCAAGAGTTTTTCGGGCAAAGATAAGGGCGTCAGTCAATGACGGTAAGCTATCAAGCGACGTGACTTGGCTTCCATCGAGAGTTGAGTCCAGAATAAGGAGGATTACGATGAAAGAGCTTGCGTCTTTGCTTGGAAGATATGGCGTATATCCGATCCCAATTGGCAGAGCTGGACGTGAAGAAGAATTTGAAATTTATGCAGAAGATCTGGATGGCAAGCTGAGTGTCATCACAGGCAAGAAAGAGTCGGGCAAGTCACATCTATCTAAGATGCTTATCAAGACACTGGTGCAATATGGAGCGTTTGTGATCGTATTTGACCTGAACAACGAGTACGGAGGTCTTGGATGGAGCTGCGCCGGCGTCCCCTCTTCAATACATCAGCAAGTCAAGATACTCGAGCCGGGCAAAACACTTAGGTTTACTCTTAACTACTGCGGTAAGACAGCAATATCAGGAATGCTTAAAAACGCTCTTGACATGCCTGCTGCGTCTTTGCGTGAATTTTTGCGGATCTGGGATTGGTGCGAAAGCAAACAGTCGCTTTCAATAGATTCGATAGGTAATGCTGTCAACACATGGAACATAAATGAGCTCGTAAGAGATGCATTGGTGTCACGCTACCATGTCATCCAATCTTCACGACTATTCACCAACGGTGAAGGAGGCCTACAATTTGAAGATATAATTTCTGGCAAGAGCGGAGCGGCCATGATAATCAACATGGGTGAAATCTCACCTACGGTACGCAGGATGGTCGTTGAGTTAGTATTGAGTAAAATTGTTGACCTGCTAGAGCACAAGAAAATCCCACCTATTTTCCTCTTTGCGGAAGAGGCGCACATTTACGTCCGCGATACATATTGGGAGGATATAATTACTCGAATGAGGCACTTTGGTATTTATACTACCTTTATCACGAACCAGCCAGATGCACTAAGTGATGGTATTTATCGACAAGTGGACAATATTTTCCTGTTTAACTTTACAAACGATAACGATTTAGACAAAATATCCAAAGTGTCTCTGGCAGATAATGACACAATACGATCGATAGTAAGGACGCTTCCACAACGCCACTGCCTTGCCATAGGCAAGGCAGTATGCGACCTACCTGTAGTGATCAAAGTTGCAGCAGCTGAGGTGTTGACGCTTGGAGAAACCAAAAAATTCTTTACTAAAAAATAGGCTATCCTATAGCGGTCTGACCACGCTTTCTTGTCCCGATATCAATTGCTTCAGTGACATTAGAGACAAATATCTTGCCATCGCCTGCGGAACCAGTGCTTGTAGTGTCGAGAATGGCCGTGATCACCTTCTCGACGTCAGGATCATCAACTACTGCCACAACATTAGCCCTAACTGAAAATTCAGCAGAGAGCCCTCTTGTCCCCCTGGCTGTATGCACCTGGGGCTTTTCACCTTTCCCTCTCCCTTTGGCATCAAGGATAGTCGTACCACCTACACCCGCGTTCCTCAGAGCTTCATTGACAGCGCTGACCTTCTCTGCAGAAATGATGGCCTCTACACGTTTCATGGCACGATGTAAATAAGGTTACGATATAAGGTTTTCAAATAATCAGGTTATCATAATTTAATATATCCACAAATAGCGAGTGTAATGTAATTAACATAAAATTCATATAATCAATATAAAACTGTATTATTGATACAGAATATTTTACCGCAGGGTTGATAAAGATCTACTTAAAATACTGGTTACTTGCATTGCTGGAAAGAGATAAGATTAAGAACCGAAGTAAACTTGACATAATATATGACATATTGGTATCTGCAACAGGCGGAGTTAAAAAAACGCATATTATGTCTCATGCAAACTTGAGCTCTGAACAGATGAATTATTACTTCAACACATTACTATCACATAGCCTATTGAATGCAGAAAAAGACTCAGATGATAATTTAGTTTACAAAACAACACACAAGGGTGTTAGATTCCTCCACTGCTGTGCGCAAATCAAATCACTTATCGCACCAGTTGCGAAGGTAAGAATGCGAAGCGATCTACTCTTCCTTTAGAAGCAATAGAATTATCTTCGTATACTGTTAAACGCAATACTAGCCTACCTTTGGGCAATGTCGTCCTCCTATTATCCAACCCAAGAAGATGAGCTTCGCGCAAAGGAAGCAGAGGCAGAGACTGTCAAACAAACAGAAGAGGCCAAGTTCCTGTCCACGTTTCAGACAATCCCAGTAAGAAATGTTGGAAAGTTATCTGAGATGTCAGAAGCAATAGTGAGGAATTTTAATCGGATAATGGAAGAGGCTCGACAAGATCCATATCAGCGGCAGGAAGACATTATGGCAGGTATGAAAAAGTTGTTAGAAGAGCAAATCAACGTAATTGAGGCGCGACGCGCCTATACGATAAAGATAAACCCATCAACTGCATTAAAAGAAGAAAAAAAGGATTAGCAGCCGTTGTCTCTTATCCAAGCCTCATCAGCGAATTCACTTGTTGTGCATTGCTCTGTTTCAAGTTTGACATAACCATTATCCAATAGCTCGTTGTTGAGATTGCTTGAGGAGCAATACACTACGGCGACGACATCAGAGTTGGATGTAAGCACCCTGTCGTCTTGATCTATCAGTACGGTGCTCCCAAGACAAAGATCTCGAGTAAACCCAGTCGACTCAAGAAACATTTCTTCTGTCCTTGAAGGTGCCCCAGTAAGAGCAAGGTCAACTTTGTATACGGTACCATTTACATCCACATAAAGTGTATCTGCGTCCACAATTCTGGTTGCCACACCTTCAATGCAGCCTGCCGATCCAAGGCATTCTACATCTGACCCAGAATATACATTTTCAAGTATTCGACTGAGGGTGTCAGGAGCATTAAGGTCGCCTTGAGTATCTTCTACACTGCTGGATGTTGTGCTGGAGGTGTCAGGAGCATTAAGGTCGCCTTGAGTATCTTCTAGAAATTGCCATTCGTTATTACCGTCAGGGACCCTCTGCCAAGTACGATCATCATCGTTTCTATCGACAAGTGAAGGTATCCTGTCCTGGATATCGCCTGTTGCGTTCGCAAGGACTAGGCTTTCGCCGGTGTTTGACAGTGGAGATCCCTCAAGCTCAATTACATATGTTTCGCCAGCCTCAATTACAGCATCTGGTGGCAGCTCGATCGTTGGAGACTGGAACAAAGGGTTTATCTCAAAATTACTGATGTTGATGTCCACCGCACTAGGGTTGTATAACTCAATCCACTCCTCCTCCATGTCATCGCCTCTGGGGTTTAGCTCAACTTCGTTTACCAAGGTAGTGTCACCTGTGGTAACAGACGACGTGTCGTCGCCACCACCGACTAATGTAGAACTGGTTAGGTCTTCTATTGACTCCAAAGAAAGAGGAAGAGAATCATCTATTACCTCTTCAGTACTTTCTGTGACATTGTCAACAAGATCACCAATATTGCTAGCATTAACTAATGTAGAACTGGTTAGGTCTTCTATTGACTCCAAAGAAAGAGGAAGAGAATCATCTATTACCTCTTCAGTACTTTCTGTGACATTGTCAACAAGATCACCAATATTGCTAATTGTAGTATTGGACAATACATTTTGGCCCGCTGCAGTGGGAATGCCGCCTATTATAGGTAGCAGGAATAAAGCCAAAGCAGTCTCCATGTTTATTGACATTTTATACTCTCTTAGTAGGAAGAGACGCTATGGGGAATATTAACAGTTATGAAGGCTATCTCTAGATTGATATTTTATTCTTGAAGCTTTTTGTGCAAATAGATCCTCTTTAACTTGCTTAACCCTGCAACAAGGACAATTACCACTAATACAGCAATTGCTGCTTGTACTGCTGATATAGCTAACCTCTCACCATGACCGCCAAACAAGTATATCTCTATTGGTGCAACAAAGATAACCAGGAATGCCGCAACAGCAAGTATCATTGCCCACATCCCCGTCATGAAAAGAGCCAGAATCATAAGTGCCATCTAGATTGCTCTACCTGTTTATGAAGAAATACTGTATTGCAATTGAAACAAATGCTAAAAGTGACGTAAAGAGTGCAAGCTTGAATATCTGATAACCAATCTCTCTTTCTCCAAGCGGCCGATCTACAACAATCAACCTTACAAGTGTAGCTGGTGCCGCAGTATCATTTGTTGCAGATATCTTGAAGTCATTTGTTAATGTCGTAGGCCTTGCCTTTACCTCTCGGTGCTCCACAATGCGCTTTACACTTGCAAGAAATAGGAATGAGTTCATTACAGCCGGCAAAAGTGCAATTACTCCAATTATTTCAGAACTGCCAGCAATGGCTACTGCACCATACATTGCTCCAAGTAAAAGCGTACCCGAGTCGCCGGGAAATATCCGGCTTGGGAATTTGTGGTATCTGTAAAATGCAATCGTGGCAAATAATAAAGGAAGCGCAGCAAGGAATACTTCGTGGCTGCCAAAAATCGCGATACTCACCAGGAGCGGGATCATTGCAATTATCAGAAAACCACTTGCTACTCCGTTTAGCACATCAATAGAATTGATAGTGTTACCAGTAATGGGAATGATGACGAAAATGAGCGGTATGTATAGCAAAGGTATGTATGCACTGCCAAATATTAGATTTAGAGAGTCCCCATATACATTTCCTATATAAATGTCAAGAAGAACCAACGGAATAGCAGCAGCCAACAGCGCCACAGGTTTAAACCAGCCGGGCATCACTCGGCTATCATCGATGTATCCTACGAAAAACGCGATAGTTGTTGTAAGAAGTATTGCAAAGACAGCAACATTCATTGTTAGGATAAAAAGCACGATTTCGGCTGCAGCAATACTGATCATGATGACTGGACCTGCTGGCCGCGGAACTTGAGGCTTTTCCGGTTTGTGAGCATCAGGGACTACCATGCCCTTTGCAACCAGCGACCTTATTGCTGCTGGCGTCACTAGTAACACACCAAAGAAAGATATGGCAGATACCGCTGCAGCGTATGTTATCAGGTTAATGCCGTCCAGCATTTGATATTATTGTCCCAGCCTGTTCTTTAACTGATGTTTTAACTTACTTGCCACAGTTGGCCCTATTTTAGGCACACTTGCAAGCTTGGACTCTGAAGCTTTTGTTATCGCAGGTAAATCGGTAAAGCCTGCGTTATACAGTGCCCTAGCTTTGACTCTTCCAATACCCTCAAGCACGACAAGTGGCAGCAGATCGTCCTTCACCCCGTATCTTATCCTAGTACGTAGACTATAAAGTTCTGGCATAAGATCCCCTCGACGCAACAATTTGGCCACTTCATAAAGAGAATAAACAAGCCAGTTGGCTATCTCTACTATCCTGTGCATGTCACCTGGCTCAACACCCATTTTGTCGCTTAGCACCTTTTCTGATGTCTCTTCTATCCACCAACATAATGCCCAAAAGCTGCGAGAGCAGTCATATTCGCTTACAGGATATAACAGTTCATTGCCACGACGCTGTATTAGCATGCTTACCTGATCATAGTCCATTTTGCGTAATGACAATTTTGGATAGAAGTCAGGGCTGTCTGCTATCACATGCAGAAAGCCAAGTGCATGTTTGGCAGTATCGTCTGCTGTGTGCTCTACCCCTTGAAGGGCGTCTCTAAATTTCACGGCAGTAGCGGGATTGATGTACAGGAGCGATGTGCGCCTGCCAAATTCTGTGGCAATATAGCGCTCGTTCCTTGACCTGATCAGGTCTTCTTGCTCCAAGTATTCAAGGGCTGACTCGACCTTAAGCTTGACAGTTGTGCCTCGATACTGGCGTGCAAAAAGTGTCCTTGAGAAGAGGTCATGTATCTCATGTTTTTTCATTCCAGGTACAGTTGCGATATTTGAGAGCAAATGAAACCTGATTGCGCTATCGCTTGACAGCTGTGATCGAATTGGCTCTGGGCTTCCAAGTACGTAATGGTCATAAAGATCTTCAGCATTTACACCAGACTCACTTACGATTATGGCCTCGCCAGTTGTATCGTATTGCGGTCTGCCGGCTCTGCCACACAGTTGTTTATACTCTAGCACGCTGATAGGCAAATTTCTGCCATACTCGGAATCATATCGCAGGATGCTTGCTATCACCACCCGTCTTGCTGGCAGGTTAACGCCAGCGGCAAGGGTCGGCGTCGCAGTTAGCAATCTGATAACACCTTTCCGAAATGAGCTTTCCACTATCTCCCTACTTGAGGGGGCAAGACCGGCGTGATGAAATGCTACCCCTTTTGATGCAAGCTTTGCCAACATTTTTGTGATCTCGGTATCATCCCCTCTAGACAATATTTCAGATGATGTCTTGGCTGCCAGGTCTCTTGCTGCTTTGTCTAGTTGTTTATAGACACCTTCTGCAGCTTTGGCTGCAAGCGAAGCAGCGCGCTTTCTTGTTTCGGCAAATATTAGTGCCTGCCCACCTTCATCAACACAATTAATAGCAATGTCTACTGCAGATGAAATTCCTGAGTTGTTGACTCTAAAAGTGGTGCCGCCTCTCATAGTAATAATGCCATGTTCATAGACTCCCTCCACTAGCTTTGTCGGTCGCCAGTCGCTTTCTACAAGCTCGCAGTCAAGCCAATCAGCTATCTCGTCGGAGTTGGCCACAGTAGCAGAAAGTGCCACTATCTGAGATTGCGGATAATGCTTGCGGATTTTGGTAAGCATCATCTCAAGCGTAGCCCCTCTTTCCCTATCGCCTATAAGATGCACCTCATCAGATACGAAGAGCCCAATGTCATCAAGCCACTCTGCATTATGGCGGAAAAGCGTATCCATCTTTTCATTTGTAAGAACGATGACGTCTGCTGCAGCCAGTTCTTTTCCCGACGAATCATAGTCACCGGTTGCAACCATCACCTTAATCTTTCTGCCAAAATTGAGATTCGCAAGTACTTTCATGTCATCATACTTTTCACTTGCTAGTGCACGAAGCGGTGTCAGATATACTGCTTTTTTATTCCTTTTCAGGGTATTGTGGATAGCCATCATCGCAATAAGCGTCTTGCCACTGGCAGTTGGAGTAGTCACGAGCACACTCTTTCCCTCCAATATGCCATGCTTTAATGCCATCTCCTGAGGCGGATAAAGAGAAGTATAGCCAAGGTGCGAAAGAAGCATTTTGATTGAACTGTCGTTTAAAGCCGCTGGCATTTTAAAACTATAAGCAAGCCGGCTATTTTAAAAATGCATTTACGCTTTCGCCCAAAAGCCAGGCCGTCTTTCAAATATCTGGCCTTCCCGATTGAACTTTTGAATGTATTTTCTTGCTTCTTCATCAGAGAACTTCCCGGTCTTCACTAGCTCATCCACAAGCACCTTATCTTCTACGTCATTGTTCTCAGCACCAGTTAGTCCTCTGAATAGTTCCATGAACATCTTTTCTTTTGAAACCACGCTCTGAGGCTTCCCGTATAATACTCCAAGGTCTGTCTTTCCTGTGTTAACGTCGACTCCAGCTGTCCTCATCATCTGGTCTACAAGGTAGATAGCACGCTGAGCATCCTCTGCCTCTACCATGTCCTTCAATAGCAGTCTTGCACGAGCAGACGCAAGCCTAATCAGCCCTTCAAGCTGTCTTGGAGTGACGGTTATCATCCCTTCTGATTCAATCCTTCTCATTTCCATATAATAACTGCGAACAATGTCAATTGCTTCAGGTGTTAATGTCGGCTCGATCTGCTTTGCATATGACAAGTATTTACTGAAAAGGTCGATGTCAATCGCAGGTCTGGCGGCTTTTTCGGTGTCGCGGTGTATTTCCAAAATATGGCTTGCGACAAGGTTGTCCTTTTCCTTGTCTGGATTATCTCGGACTATGAATATTAAGTCAAACCTTGTCAGCAGAGGGACTGGCAGGTTGACATTTTCTGTTATATTCTTGTATGGATCATATTTGCCATATATGGGATTTGCTGCAGATAGGATTGATGTTCTTGCATTCAGTGTAGCGACAATGCCTCCCTTTGCGACGGAACAGGTCTGCTGTTCCATTACTTCGTGAAGCGCCGAGCGGTCTTCCGGCTTTATCTTGTCAAATTCGTCAATGCAGACAATACCCTGATCGCCCAATACGACGGCGCCTGCCTCTAACATCATGATCCCTGACTTATCACGAATAACTGCAGCTGTCAGACCTGCAGCTGTAGAACCCCTACCAGAAGTGTATAATCCCC
>DAINRW010000033.1:0-10604 GCA_036741615.1 Nitrososphaera sp. | reverse complement strand
ATTCAGGAGATATCATGGAAAGGAAATGGGCCTTAATGACCGAAATAAGCTGATTGACATTGCTAACTTTGGTATTTTACTTTTAAATCGACTTGAGTGTTAGCGGTAATCTACCAATAGATAAATTTTACAGCATGTTAATGGAACAAAAAATTGCTTCTCCTTACATAATAACAAGACATCACTACTTCTCAGAGGTGCTTCTCGATGCTAGTCTTGTTGATGCATCATATCTTATCTCATAATAAACATGAGATAGACTCGGTCTTAAAAGTTAAAATGATCTCAAGAGATATTTAATAGATCCATATCAGTCATGACAACGGTTCTAGCAGGAATGCATGATTCGCTTCTTGTACTCAGATCTACAAAAGCAGGATGGAATATTCACCAGTCTTTAGTAGGAACTCATCCGCAAAGCATAGCGTTTGATCCTCTTAATCCAGGCAGGGCTTACTGCGGAACATTCGGGGAAGGCCTTTGGAAGACAGTTGATGGCGGACAAAATTGGGATCAAATTGGAAAGGGAAGCTTATCTAACCAAAATGTGACCTCGGTTTCAGTCAACCCCGCAGAAAGAGGAGACAATGGCTTAAACACCGTGTATGCAGGAACAGAGCCTAGTGAATTCTATAGATCAAATGATGGAGGCCTATCTTGGGAGCGTA
The DNA here is from genome assembly GCA_036741615.1 of Nitrososphaera sp. Taxonomy (GTDB): domain Archaea; phylum Thermoproteota; class Nitrososphaeria; order Nitrososphaerales; family Nitrososphaeraceae; genus Nitrososphaera. The sequence continues at coordinate 9,936 of DAINRW010000033.1, read as the reverse complement.
TGATTAACCTAAACGCGCTGAAATCATCTGAATCATGGAGCTTTCCACCAAGACCATGGACCCATCACGTGCGCTGGATTCAACCAGATATCAACTGTCCAGGATTTATTTTTGTTGCAATAGAAGCAGGTGCGCTTGTTCAAAGTCGCGATGGTGGCAGAACCTGGATAGATAGAGCAAATCAAGGGCCTTATGATACTCATACTCTAGCGACACATCGAAAGGCCCCGAAGCGGCTGTACGCTTCTGCAGGTGATGGCTATTTTGAGAGCTTTGATCATGGAGAAACATGGAATAGGCCGACAGGAGGACTGAAGCATCATTACCTTTACGGACTTGCAGTTGATCCTCAAAATCCTCAAACTATAATCGTATCCGCATCTTCAGGAGCTTGGCAAGCGCATTATGGAGAACAAAATACTGAGTCATTTCTATACAGGCGATCCGAAGACGGCGGTCGATGGGAAATAGTTTCTAAAGGTCTTCCTGAGCCAAGAGGAACAATGATTGCAATATTAGCCTCAAGTGCCAAGAATGCTGGTGAGTTTTATGTTGCCAGCAACCGCGGAATATTCTGTTCTACTGATTCAGGCGTCTCATGGAAAGCGCTGGATATTTCATGGCCAAGAGAGTTTCATTCGCAACATGCTTGGGCGCTAGCAATCGAAGAAGAATCGTAGCGGTCATACAACGATTCTGATGAAGAAAGTGTCTAAATGCACATTGCGGAGTTGATAAGACAAAAACTAGAATATAGTAAATAAAATAGGAGTCATCAAATCAAGATGCAAAAAATATCGTAATACAGACAAAAGGTCGCTCTCCAAATGTAGGGAGTCTTGTTAGGATTCTTTATTGCTCAGCTGATCTTCAGGTGTTGATGACATTTTTTGCATATTCTTGATTATTTCATTTTGTTCATTAATCTGATTATGCATTTTACTAATCAATAGGTGCTGTTCATGTATCATTTCATGAACCCGACGGTCGGCTCTCCTATCTAAAATTAATATCAGTAATCCTACTCCTAATGCTGTTGCCACCTCTATTTCCTTATCTACCAAGATTTCTGGTTCGTCCAAGGTCCAAAGTAATATCGTAGCAATTATCAGTGCCACCAATCCAAATATGACTAATTTGATTTCATTCATCGAAGGTATGAAGTTTTTAGTTCTATTTACTTTTTTAGCGTACCCAGAGAGATCCGGGAGAGAAAAGCTCTCACAATGTCGCGAATCGTTAAAGCATTTTTCAATGTGATAGAGAAAGGTGTCGTGTGTGTTGCTTGGGGCAGGATTAAGGATAAAGAGTTGTTTAAAGTCTCATTTTCCTCTCAGAGGTACTTCAATCTTCATGCGTTATAGTCAACTAGCATCCACACATGGATACCTTGTAACTTATGTATCTCCATCAAATTGCTTTCATTTTGAGTTTAACTTGTGTCCTTACGAGGTTGTTGATCTTTCAAAGAGATCACGACAAAAGATATAGTTCCTTAGCAAAAGGTTTGGTTAAATATAGAGCAGTCCAAATCTTTGATTTAACCACAGCGATGGATTTATGAGCATCTATATCGAAGATCACACAGCATATAGATGAAAGCAGCGGTCTACAGAGAACATCACAAAGATCCTAGACAAGTCGTCAGAATTGAGGATATCGATACCCCAAAGCCAAAATCCAGCGAGGTTTTGATAAAAGTTGAAGCGGCATCATATAATTATAATGACCTTTGGGGGATTTGGGGCGAACCAATTAAGATTCCAATGCCTCATATATCTGGAAGTGATGCTGCTGGAACAGTTGTTGAAGTTGGCGAGAGTGTCACGACAAATATCAAGGTTGGAGATAGAGTGGCCTCATATCCAAACCTGACTTGCAGGATATGTTACGAGTGCACGTCTGGAAGGGAATATGATTGCCGCAGTAGGAAAGTATGGGGCTTCCAGACTGGCCCGCTTTGGGGCGCCTTTGCAGAATATACCCATTTACCTGAGGTCAATGTGGTAAAACTACCGGATAACGTTTCATTCACTGATGCAGCGGCAATTTCAATGGTGGGCTTGACTGCATGGCATATGCTTGTTACTCGCGCGAAGATAATACCCGGACAGACAGTTCTGATAATGGGTGGAGGAAGCGGGATGGGAATAGCAGGCATACAAATTGCCAAATTGTTCAATTGTAACGTCATCGCTACTGCAGGCAACAAGGATAAAATGGACAAGTGCTTGCAGCTTGGCGCAAACAATGTAGTAAATCATAGGGATCCCGATTGGTACAAGCATGTTCGCGAGTTAACAAATCGGCAGGGAGTTGATGTGATTTATGAGCATATTGGCAAGACAGTATTCCCACAAGAGGTTGGCCTATTAAAGATAGGTGGAACATTGGTATCTACTGGGGCGACCACTGGCTACGACTCGACAATTGATCTCAGATATCTTTTCTTTAAAGGGATAAATTTGCTTGGGGCCACACAAGGGACTAAGGCGGGATTGGAGGAAGTAATAGGTTGGATGAGCAAGGGAAAGATAAAGCCAGTTATTGATACAATATTACCATTCAGCAATATGGTGCAAGGGCACATCAGGATGGCTGACTCGCAGCTATTTGGCAAGATAGTGACCACCCCTCAGAACCACTAAGTCAACTTTAAAAAATGACCACTTTATCCCAGGAGCATCCTTGATAACAATAGACAGGAAGGGTTCTCGCATAATAGCGGCCTCGGCGGTGTCATTATTGTGCCTGCAAAGATGGTAACAGGGAATATACAGTCATAATTCAAGGCTATAGCTTTGGTAGCCTGCATCTGAGTGGTAACGGCAAATAGGGCAAGTAAAAAAAAGAAGAACAGAAGCATCAGAAAGCAAGGATTTCAATACGATAGAAACAACGATCATTACTTGAATACTTCATCTGCACAGGCGAGAAAAAATGTAACGATGAAATGCCTTTTCGCTTGTTACTTCAGTCGCAACAAAAGCTTTGTTATCTTTACTTCCTTTGACGATACTTGAGTGCCCCCACATTATGCCGTCCTGTATAATATCGACTTTTCTCCTCGAGAATCTAAAGAGGTCGGGTCTTTCCAACATCGCAAGTGCAAAGACGTCAGGCAAATCAAATTTTCCGAATTTTGTCAATGGATAATGCAATAATGATTTGACAACAGTTGGTACCTTATCGCTCTTGCCATCGTGTCCTTTTTTTCTCTTTTTACATTTCTTGTTGCAAAGTTTCGAAATAAAATCTTCATTAATTCTCAAATATTTGTCAGATACGTCCAAGCCAACAATGTTTAGCGAAACTGCCCCCGAGGAAGCATGACTCATCACTATCTGAGCAGCTTTTGGGTCGCAATAAAAGTTGAATTCAGCATGTTGGGTGATATTACCATAAATTTTGCTTGCAAGCCCATATGCACCTCCCATAATGCAAATTTTTGACAAAGAACGCGTTATAACAGGATTATCAATTATTAACTTCGCAATGTTTGTTAGAGGGCCAGTTGCAATTAGCGCGACTTCACCTGTCCTGTAGCTTGCGAGGGTTTCAGAGAGGAAATCAGAAGTATCCCTTTTTTGCAAAAGCGCTGGATCACACTGAAGTCGGATGTTCCCAAGGCCTTTTTTTCCATGCACTTGCTCTGCATGAAAAATTTTCCTAGATAGTGGCCTTGATGCTCCAATGACCACGGGTATCTTTGACTCCTTGTCCATCATACTTAGGATTCCGAGAGTGTTTAAGGCAGCAGCCCTAGCCGTCACGTTTCCGGTGACACTCGTTATGCCGATAATTTCGATTTCTGGAGATTGCAAAGCCATCATTATCGCTACAGCATCATCTATTCCTGTGTCAACGTCCATTATGACTTTTTTTGTACGCAAAATAATCGCTCACATCCACGCCCTCTTACAAGGTAGAATTGCGTATCATATACTTAGGATGAGCCTGTTCCTTTCTGGTCATACGCATAACGCTTAATCTCCTCAAAAGTTGGGCTTCCCCTTGTATCTTCTCGGCATGTCTTAAGCGCTGCAGCTATATTTGCAAGGTACAGAGCCTTAGTGTCTTCAAATCCTTTGAGCCTGAACGCCCCAAAGGCGCCTACAAACGCATCTCCTGCTCCCACTGTGCTAACTATTTTTAGATCAGATGAGGAAGCCAAATCCAAAGGTGGAATAATCATACTTCTTCCTTTCGTGCAGAGGACACATCCTTCACTACCCATTGTCACCACAACAACAACATCATCATTTCTGCCGCTGAGGGAATTAGATATCTTGATACATGCTTGGACGCCATCATCCATCGATGTTAGGGATCTAGCCTCTTGCTGATTTAAAATCAGATAATCCACATGCATAACGAATTTTTGCATGGCAGAAAGACCGTAACTGGTTAGAAGTGCAGGCGACCAAATGATCGTCTTGTCGACCCTTCTAGCATATATTATGAGCGAGCCTGCAGTATCAAAAGGCGGGTCTATAACTATTATTGTATTGGACTTGTCAATTGCGGATAGCACATTTGGTCGCGAAACATCCTCTGGCGTGATAGCCAAGTTTGCCGCCTGATGTGAGAGTATCACATTTTCTCCTTTGTTGTCAACAATGACATATGCTTGTCCTGAGATTAGTGCATCATGCCGAAATATTAGAGAAGTGTCAATTCCGTCATTTTGGAGTATCTTAATCTGGTTTTCGGCTATATTATCGATCCCGAGCATTCCTATGACACCGACATTATGTGTGCCTAAGATTTTTGCTGCAGCTACAGCCGTGTTGGCAGCCTTGCCTCCAGGAACAGAAACGACCTTTGTGGCACGTACCTCCTCACCGGGATTTGGTAATCGCTCTACAAATAGCGTAGTGTCCCAGTTTATTGCGCCGCATACTAGGATTTCTGGCATACCTTAAGGAAGATACATCAGAAGAACTGTGTAAAGTTATCGCGCAATATAGTGGAGAAAGTGCATAGTTTATCTATTTATTCCTGCATCAAACACGGGCTGGCTTCTCCTGTCATAAAAAAGACCGTTATCTCCTGTCCTTTTCATGTTGGACCAATTATGTGCTTTAACATGTCAATCAGTTATCGACACTGAGACCAAGACTGGTAAACATAACTCCGAGAACGCAAAAACGACTTAGCATGAGATTCTAGACTACTGTAATAGCATATCAGAAGATTTGCAACTGCAATACTCCAGGTTTCATTAACTTCAACTTCCGTAGTTTTTGGCTCATAAATTTCCTTAATGAGCAAGTGGCAATGTAAAAGTAAATGTGGCGCCTTTATCGTCTGTATTGTTTTGAGCCCAAATCCTACCTCCGTGTGCTTCTATAATGCTCTTTGATATGAATAATCCAAGACCAGTCCCCTTTTCAGATTTTGTTGCAAACTTGGTAAATAGCTTTGGGTATATTTCCGAACTTATACCAATGCCGGTATCTCTCATCCTAATTACCACATGATCATTATTTGTATCAGACGTGATAGAAATAAGGCCACCACCTACTTCTGCGAAGTTTATTGCATTCCTAAGAAGATTAGCAATTACTTGAGTAATTCTTGCTTTGTCCCCGCTTACAATGATATCTTTATGATCATAGTATAATTCTATGAGATTATCATCAGCCTGCTTTTGGTAGTCTTTCATTTGGGCAAGTATCACATCTTTTAGGTTGAAAAGCTCTCTGTTGAGATGGAGCGAATGACTCTCAATCCTTGTCACATCGAGCAGGTCTTCAGTGAGCTTTTCTAACCTTCTGGCATTTCTCAATATTATCTCAACATAGACCTTCTCGGGGTCCTTATGGACAGAGTCCTGCAGGATTCCAGACAATCCAAGTATTGGTTGAATCGGCGTTCTTAGTTCGTGAGCAGCGATATTGATAAATTCTTTTTGCATCTTGTCATGGGCTTCCAGCTTTTCATAAAGTTCGCTCTGCTTCCACAGGTTATCAAACAAAGCTGCGTATGACAAAGCCAATGTTCTGCTATCTAAATGCAGAGCCAAGCCTACTGCTTCGTAGGAAGTCTCTTTGCTGTCATCTTTAAGTTCAAAAAGCATTAGCTGCTTACGGTCTGTTATTACCGCTGTTATGCTACTCTTCAAGCTACCATCCATAACTCTAATGCTGCCCTGAGGGAGGACTCGGTTTATTTGCTCAACCAATTCGGCAGCATTTCCATCATCTGGTATCAAGATTCTTACCTTTGCAGCATTCTCTTGTATTGTTCGCATAAGAAGCTGCAACACACCCATTTTGGCCTGCCGCCTAAATGCAGAAGAGGTAGCGAACATTAGCAGCACCTCTTCCTTTGCAGAACCTACCATTGTCCAAGCTTTTCTCAAGGATTCTTGAGGATTAGGAAGAACATCAACGTTTGCGAGCTCATGGCCTTCCTCTATATTTCGTATTTGCACTGCGGCATCAATTCCATTCCTCCATATCTCTTCAAAAAGGGATGTAAAATGTTTAACATAGAGAGGTTCACTACTGATAAGCAAACTTTGTATTTTCTTACCGTTCTCCATTTTTTCTATTGTTACTGCTATTTCTTTATCTGAGACACCAAAACTCATTGGTGGCAAATTCTTCATGTGCCTTATTTGGATACCCGATTCAAGGTATAACTTGGATATCTGTAAGTTACCGCTATCAATGTTAGTGATATACCTAATGCCTTCGTGCTCTCCTTTTTGTTGTCTTTCCAATAACTTTTTCTTTATCTCGAAGAAATAGTTGTGGCTATATTGTAGGCCACCGGAAGTCAAACAAGTAACAAGTTTGTTTGAGCTAGCGGTAAGGCGGCCAATTTCATTAATTACTTCTTCAGGATTCTCGATTATCTTTGTTTTATGGGGTCGTGTTATTCTTCGTTCTCCTTCTTCTTCAATTTCTTTTATTTTCTGTTCTGCAGGAACTCCTTTGTTCCATAATGTCTCAAAAATATATTGTTGCTGATATACGAAGGCTCTAATATTGCTGTATATGGTCTGTACAAGTGGTCTTTCTTCTCGTAAAGAGACGCTTGCATTATACTCGCTTTCGCTTAGTGCGACGTTGCTTTGAACACCTTCTAGGTGACGAAGCTCGTTAACATATTGCATTATCTGCTTGCAGTAGAAAATGTTGTCTTTGGTTATCTCTGTAAGGAACCTTATCTTGACTCCTCTATCTTTTGCTTGAGCAATACCATTTCGGTATTCATTTACAGATACGTAAACTGATGAACGTTTGGCATCAGCAATAAAATTTATTTTGGATTTGGCGTTAGCATAAAGCGTTTGTGAAACATTAAGAGCATTTTGCTCACCGTAAAGTATCTCCGTCCGTTCACGATTACTGCGAGAGAGCAAAGGATCAAAGACAGGATATAGGAGTCATAAATATAAAGAAAGTTAAAAAAATCTTCTATTGAATTCATCTGTAGTGACGGTAATCATACTGGGTAGCTTAGCGCAACCAAGACTCTTTGGACCAATTGAAGATATGAGATGTGCGCTAAGATTAATAAGAAATTCAAAACCTATGTGAATTCACAATTGCAATCACTATTTTTTGCTATGCTCCTATCGATGATATTGCCGATGGGAATCTCACTTGGAAGTATTCAAGCTGAAGCCCAGCAACCATTACTAAGCCTACAAGAAAAACTGCCTGATAATATTGCTGTCCTTTTCCTAGATGCATTTGAATACACTTTTGATATTGATGGGGAACAAATATTTCCAAATGATACAGTAAAACATAGCATAATAACGGAATACAACCCGTCAGTTTACAATATTCCTACCTTACACTATACGATAATGGAGCATACGATTAATGCATCAGATATAGAGATACATCTGGTTCCTACAAGAATAGATGAGGCAAACACGAGACTTGATTTCCAAATATTTTCAAATTATGCAGATGTAACAGGCCAATTGCTGAGCAAGAGCTACGATGATCTACAGATAACATCTGCTTATGGCATATACGATCGGATTACTGATAAAATGACAGTTCATGTACCATATAGTGTCGCATTACAGCATTTGGTGCAATAACTTGACAAACTATTAGAGTACAGGTCCTATCTAGATCAAACAAGCAAGTTATATTGACGTTGTTATAGTAGCCGATGCAACTGATATCTAATAAACATACAATTAGACAATCATTCAGTCAGTCAGCCATTCTCTTGTCGATAGTGTCTCTTGTATGGAAATGGTCGTTGTTGTTAATTCTTCGACTACGACTGTCATCATCTTTGAATTTGATATCCTGTGATTCTTGTCTTTATGCTTTCTTAGATTTTTCTTTGAGTCAAAAAATTGACCACAGATGATGCATTTTGAGAAAATGTTTGTCATTTGCGTTTCTCTTCCCATCTCATGCGCAGTGTTGATCGATCTTGGTTAGCGGACATTTGCAAAATGAAGCCTTTGATTAAGATATATATACCAACAAGGGAAAAATGACTGGTTAGCACTAGTTTAGGTAAAATTTTTTTGATTGAATAGATTGTCTTAAGTTATTTTCTTCAAAATTATCAACAATAAATTAATAATATTCGATAAATTTAGTAATATCGTGAAGGAACAAAAGGTCATGCTCAGTGTAGTCAGCCTTATTTTAGAGGTTTCTTCAAATAATGACGATGATGCTAAGAAAAAAACAATAACAACAACGAAGATAATGTATAACACATTACTTAACCAGCCTAGGTTGAAAGAATACTGGTCGGCTTTGACTGAACTAGGCTTACTTGAGTATGACACAACTACTCAGACATTCAAGACTACTGAAAAAGGTCTTAGATTCCTTGAAGTCTTTGGTGAACTAAACCAGCGAGAAAGAGAAGAAGAACAACAAAAGAACAAGAAGAACCATAACAACAGTAGCTCAAACGTTTAGGGGGAGCGAACGTGATTTGGATGCCTAGCTTTGCAGGTAATGATTATGGCTTAAGTATGCTTGCAACTAAACTTTCCATTTCCTTAGTAAAGGTGTCATTATCCACATTAGCTGAGCTTTCAAGTGCAAGTCCTATGAGTATGTCATATGATGGCATAGGGAGTAACACTAATTTACAATCTCTATAAATAGTGATTAAGGCTTTTGGTTCTCCAAAAGCATCTTTTACTTCATTTGCTATGCTAAGAGCTGCATCAGCTAGAGTTCCACTATATCTATTCTGCTCAAGATTGCTTACTCCTTTAAATTGCTTTTCAAAAGATTCACTAGATTTATTGGCAATGATATTTCCACTCTTATCAATTACACCTGCGGACAGAATACCAGAAATAGAGGATAAAATCTCATCCACTATTCTTTCTGCCATACTAGAGGTGACAATAGCAGTCATATTGGAAATCTTATCTTTGATCTAATCTAAGATAGATAACAGTTTCATATTCAGAGTAAGTTAGCTTGATGGGCAACAACAATAACAACCCTCCTAAAGGCGCTTCCAGCCTTTAGGCATTGTCATACCTTTTGCTACTTCATCAGAACTGTGATAAATTCCCACAACCTGATTTTTTTCACGGTGTTAGCTGTGCAACCAATTTTTCCAAAGAATATTAGAGAAAAATACTTGGCAGGTGTGTGATACATCTAGCCAAACTAGTCGTATATACGGAATTATCCTGATAAGCGTTCTTAATACTTCATATGCAACAGTAGGGCTAGAAGGGACTTTATTATTATTCTTCGTGTCTTGATACAGAAGCGGTCTAACGGTTATTAATTTGAGCGTTAGACATTTCCATCGTAATATTCTATGACTGATAATAGTAATAATGATGATGATAATAATAATAAGATAAGGTATACTCGAACATTTGGGAGGTTAGGTAGCCGGTCGAGATGGATTTACTCCTTTACCGAAGTACGCTTTGACGTGCGGTCTGAAGAGGTAGTAGAGGAT
>DAINRW010000032.1:0-10692 GCA_036741615.1 Nitrososphaera sp. | reverse complement strand
ACTGGCGGCCCTCCTGCTCTGGGGAATTGGGGAGCAAAGCAGGAGTTGTGAGTCCACCAGATCTGGCCTTTAATTATGCACAACATGTTTATATTCGCAGAGGTGACTTCCTCTAGAATTAAGTATAAGTAAAGAGTCTAAAACAATTTAGACTCTTAATACTTTAGCAGGAGGTATATACACCATTTTATGACCGTTATCAGAATTAAATTACAGGATGTGATGCGCTACAACTTAGTACTTAAATCGATGCGCTGCGGGATAAAGCAGAAACCCAGAAGGACTATGCATTTGACAGATAGTTTAACATAGCCATGACTAAATCCTTTGTGTGTTGAGATTGCCATCGGTTTAGCCGGCCGTCAGATAATCCCAGGTTTTAGACAGAATTTCCCTTTGTGTGAACATCTGATCAAGGATAGTCTTCTTGAGATTATATTTATATATTATTTTTCAAGATATGTTAGCCATGGTGGGAAGGTCAAGAGGCAACAAACAGGTTGATAAAAATGCAGCAAAGGAGAAAAGTTCTGATTCTAGCAAGCACAAGAAAAAAGCACAAAGAAGGCATAACCTTGGTGGAGGACAAGCGAGAGGAAAAAGCAAACGACAACAGTAAGACAAAGATAATGAATAAAACTTTAGGTCATTCAACGCGCAGGTTTGGGAAAAGCCTTTCTCTGCCTCTTATATTATACAGAGAAACTATTGTGCGTTCTTGTGTAAGTTTGATGAAGCAGGAGGTCGTGTCATATAATGACTTGTCCGCTTAGCTCATCGTACTGTAAATAATTTTTAATCAGAGAATGGAGAATGAATGATAATGATTATTCTTGTCTGTTCGGTTTCTAACTATAATCATCGCATGTTAATTATTATGATCAAAAGGTATCAGGAGGCAGAAGATTCTTTGCAAGCCAACCATAAACTAGCTCGTATACCTCTTCTGAAACCTCTTCAAGTCCATGACTCGCTCCTTTGTATAGAATAATTTTTTTTGGCTCATGAGCCTGCTGATATACCTGCTGGGAGCAATTAACTGGAAGGACCTTGTCATGAGTGCCATGAATCAAAAGTGAGGATAACCCTTGATTTAATTTGGAAATACTTTCTGCAGCGCCATAGCTTTGAGTAGCCAAAGTCACTATCGTAGAGACAATATCGGGAGCTGCAACTGCTGCCTGGATAATAACAGCACCACCAAAGGAATGGCCCACAAGTCCAATAGCTTTTTTTCTGTGTTTATCTTTAAGAAAAGCAATTCCTGCAAGCGTGTCAAAAACAGATTCTGATAAATCGGTAGGGTGTCTATAACGAACACGTAATCCATCAATTCCCGTTCTTGCGAGAGAACTACAGAGTCTTGGATACAATCCAACGGCAGGTGTTCCCCAATCTCCTCCCACTCCAGTGACATAAACTACAGCGACCGAGGCGGGATGTTGCGAATAAGGAAAATAATACCGACAACGTACTTCGCCTCTTTCGGTGTCAAGTTTTATCAGCTCATATTCGTCTTTATCCTCTAAAACCAAGGCGCCCATTCAAGTATAGGTATCATAATATTAAATGGCACCAGGTAGTCCGGACCAACTATGAAATATTTGTCAAGGGGTATTTGTAAATAGAGTTCTTTATTCTCGTCATGCAAAGACAGTATATCCAAATCTCTTTCTGTTTATAAGAGCAAACTGTACTATGTTGTGTGCGAACAGCTGTTGCTTGGAGAAGATATGCTTGTAAAGATAATGGTAAGAAATACCAGTCAGCGATGGATCACTCATTCTTCTGAACAGCAATTTCAGTGGTCTGTGTTTATCGAAACAGAACCTACTCAGTTTAGAAAGGAAATCAAAAAAGTAATCTATCATTTGCATCCTACTTTTCCTAACAAAGACGTTGTGAAAACAAATGAGAGTGAAGGCTTCGTTCTCAATGCGCAGGGTTGGGGAGAGTTCATAATAACTGTCGAAGTTGTACTTTATGACAATAGAAGGTTGATAATCGAGCACTATCTTTCATTATTTTCGAAAAACCGCAGAATGGAAACTGTAAAGACTCTCTTCAAGAAGGACTTTTCATAAGTTCTGATGTGCATTCAACCGAGCTGTTATCTCTTGTTACATATGTACTATAATTCTGTCATATAAACAAACTAATTGCTATATATGATGTAAGAATATACAGACTCCTGCTTATTTCTGAGAATCCTATTTTTTAATTATTCTCCTAATATAGTTTTATGACGAATATCCAATCATGATAAAAGATTCTAGCAAAAGGGTCGCAGTAGTGACTGGTAGCTGTAAGAGCATAGGTCAATCCATTGCTCTTGAATTTGCCAAAGAAGGCTACTGTGTTGCAATCAACGGGTTAGATAAAACAGCTATTGATGATGCTGCCAAAAATATTGCGAGAGAAATTAGTGGTAAAGATGAGGACTCTCGTATAATTTCATTTGTAGGGGATATTTCATCTGAAGAAATAGCTGAGTCTTTAGTCGAACAAACCATTAGGAAATTCGGGAGAATTGATGTCTTGATTAACAATTTAGAATTGCTTGGCGGTCCCCAGCGGGTAAATTCCACCAACAGGATTGGCACGGAAAAGCCTGTGTCTCCATACTTCACTTTGGAAGAATTTGAATTTTCCGATAATAGTCTAATAGGTGCATATGTTAGTACAAGGGAAGTTGCAAGATGGATGAGCAATAATGATACAATTAACAATAATTATTCTATTATCAATGTTTCGTATTGTCCAGATTGTATACCTTCTTCAAGGGATCCCTTTACTTCTTCTAGATCAGGCGTAGATCTGTATACATCGTCAAGGGAAAGCACTAAGATTCTCACAAAAAGTACCGCTCTAGAGCTTGCAAAGGTCGGTATACGTGTAAACGGCATAGTGCCTGGCATAATCTTTCCTAGCGAAAGTGAACGATATGGCAGTGCCACCAGCACCAATAATAAAAATAATGACTGGGAAAAGGACATGATTCCGATTAAGAGAATTGGCCATCCAACAGAAGTTGCTCAAGTTGCAACTTTCTTGGCATCAACTAAAGCAAGCTATGTAACTGGGACGTTAGTATATGTTGATGGGGGTCTTGCACTTAATCGTCCCGCACGCTTCCTTGAACAAAATTTAGAAGTTGATTGAAATATTTTATCAGGCGTATCAAAAATAATTCCTCCTTTTTCAGGCTTTTAGATTAACTAGCAAATGGTGGCTACTGAACATTCAGGAAGTGTAAACCTGTATTTGTTGACCCCTGCAAAAATTGCCCAAAAGCGTGACATATAATGATTCGTGGTTCCTAATTTATAATTCACATATCATCCCATTTTGCCTTCAAGGACAGGAATATGTTTGTGCAGTCTCTCTCTCCTAATAGAAATTCTGGTCCGATAGCAAAGGGAAAATGGAAGCAGAATTATATAGGAAAGCGCGCATGCAAAGATTCGTTAATCTACCTTGACTTCTCTTCCCCTTGGAGGAGTTTTCTTGTGAAATATTATCTCCAATATGCCATTAGAGTAAGTGGATCTAGCACTCTCTATATCGGTTTCTGAGGGCAAGTCTATGATCCGATGATATTTCCTCTTTGCTTTGTCTGTGGTTAAGACTTCTATAGCGCCTTCATATGCACTGACTTTGATCTCCTGCTTGGAGATGCCGGGCATCTCTACTGTAACTTTTACCTCCTTATCGGTAGTAGTAACATCTGCCAAAGGCTCGCGCTCAGCTGTAAGCATAGGTTGTCCAACCCGAGGTCTTCCACCTTTAAGCGACCATTGTGATGGACGAATATTGCCAAATTCTCGGAACTGAGGCTTCCCATCTGCGCCTACCGTATAAGAATATCCATAGACCAGGGGACCGATTTCTCTTGCCATTCTGCCAGTAGCTGTTTGATATTCTCTTACAAGTTCCTTGGGAATCCTTTCTATATCCTGTATAGTTTGTTCAAAGACATGCTCCATTTCATGCCTCATTTCATCAAACTCTCTAAACCAGTCCTCAGGAGTCAGACTGAATCTGTTATCGTAAAAAGGACTCATATAATCCCATCTTCTTAGTCGCTCACGTCCTCCTTCTCTTTTAGGGGCTGGCACCCCTGACCCTCTAAATGATTCAGTGTTTTTTTCTTGCTCGGCTTCTTCTTTCTGTGATTCGTCGTCAGTATCTCTAATTCTTCTTCTCATTTTCGATTGCCACCTGTATCTTATTCTTTCGAGCTATCAAATATTCGCACACACCTGTAGATTATACACCTATAGATGGCTTTTGGTCGTTTTTATCCTTAGCGGTCATGTTTCGATTATAAATTCAAATTGATGCTGTCTTAGGTTTAAATTTATCATTCTTTTTGTTAATTCCAGTTAATTCTTCGCTTGTCATCCAAAGTTTAGCTGCCAATTGAGGGTCATCAGCAAGCCCCGACGGGTCGACTGATTTTCGATTCACGAAATATTCACCGCTTACATTCCCTACCATAGACGATGAGGCCAAATATACTGCAGTATCTGCTCCCTTTCTTGGGCTAATTAGGAACGGGGTTATAATTAGCCAAATTAGTCTATAATGCCAAGGACTGCTTTGTACAAGATTTGTTCGAACTCCTCCAGGATGGAAGCAGTTTGATGTAACGCCAGTACCCGATGATCTTCTCGCTAGTTCCTTTGAAAACAATATATTCGCTAATTTTGATTGCCTATAGGCTTGTACGCCATTGTACTTTCCTCTTTCAAATTGCAAGTTATCGAAATTAATGTGTGCACCTCTATGAGCTACAGAGCTTGTGGTTATTATTCTAGAGGGGCTACTTGCCTTCATTTTCTCAAAAAGAAGATTCGTTAGAAGAAATGGTGCTAAGTGATTTACAGCAAACGTATATTCAATACCGTCAACGGTGGTTAAGCGCCTAGAAAGAAATACACCAGCGTTATTGATAAGAATATCAAGACTTTGATAACTATCTAGAAACTTCTTGGCTAATTGATGTATGGATTCCCGCGAAGACAAGTCGGCGAGAAGATAGGAGACTTGGTTCTTAGTGGTATCAACGGAAGCATTTCTACAAATTTCTTCTGCTGTCTCTTGACACTTTGCCTTACTGCGACCAACCAAGATAACGTTTGCTTTCATCTTGGCAAGACCAATTGCAATTTCTTTTCCTATGCCGGATGTGCTTCCAGTTATAAGACAAGTTTTACCCTCTATCATATCTCATATCCCAAACTAAGGGTTTTAGTACGACTTTGATAATGATTTTTGCCAATCCTGTCTTTACACTTTACACTCTGAAGCTGCATGATCCAAGATATTAGCATATGTTCTTTTTTGATAGTAGGATCTCTCGATGATCAAAAGGCTTTGTCACTATAAATGCCAAAGTAGACCAGGGGCATAAGAAGTGCAAGATTCTTCTAATTATGACACATTTCTGGCTTTCTTCTAGAATAGTGCGTATCTATATTTGATTCAATAGGCGTCAATATAATTACACTTGACAGCGATCTCTTCTGAGGAATCTCTAGAACACTGCCTTTTTTTATATAAGATATTTAATGAATTGTCCACAAAGTTTAATTAAACCGAGCCTTCAGTCACATCGGACGATGTCAGCTTGTATACCGCCTTTTGGGAGGAAATATGAATGGAAGAATCTAGATTTTTAGATGAATCCAACAGAGCTCGAAAGAAAATTTTGATTGTAGATGACGAGCCTGACGTTACTTTCACAATTAAGGTAATCCTGACATCGAATGGATACCAGGTGGATGCTTTTGAAGATGCAGAAGAGGCGTTGGCCAACTTTAGAACTGAAGCATATTCCCTAGCATTTCTAGATATAAAAATGCCGAAGATGAATGGCTTTGACCTTTACAAGAAATTGCTAGAAATAGATAGCGAGATCAAGGTGTGCTTTCTGACGGCTCTGGGCGAGTTCGATGACTATTATAGACATTACAGAAAAGAAGAAGTAGCTCCCATCTGGGGAGTAAGACACATTGTTAGGAAACCAATAGACAACTCTAAATTGCTAGAAGAGGTATCAATTATGACCACCACAGCAGGATAATAGAGGGACAATGACAAAATGATCTTGACGTATAAATTTTGATCTTTCTTGCAGATAGATAATGACGAACAAAGAAAAAAAGTAAGTAAGAGGATTTCAGCAAGAGAAGTTACAGAATCAAGAATGTATTCCTTCCTTCGTTCTGTGCATTTTAGATATATTTTAATACCATCAGTAGTTCTCTCGGTGGTTACATTTTTTTCCGCTACAGCCCCAAACAGTTGGATTGTGTCTGATTTAGACCATTTTTACTTTGAAATATTTGCAGTTATACTCTCAACAATAGTAGCATTCTATTGCATAACAAGAGCTTATACACTAAATGAAAGATTCAGTCTTTATGTAGGAATAGGATTTTCTACCATTGCAGTCATTGATCTTCTTCATGCATTATTTTCCTACCTCGCTGTAGGCAATAACCAATTTCTGTCATACTTTATACCACAGACATGGTTTGCTGGGCGAACTTTCCTTGGTGCTATGCTTGTTATTGCTGTTGCAAAATATGCTCCAAAGGTGGAAATGCAGGATAAGCGACAAAAAAAACAAGCAGAAAGAAACCCACAAAGCAAAGGTATCCTCAATGAAAAGTCCAATTCACGTAAGTATGACTCCAGCTATGGAGTTCGCAACAATAGTAGCACAAATGATGATGAGAAAAATAATTTCGATAGTACAAGTAACCAGCATATTGAACAGGAAGAAGGGAAATTACATCGAAGCCTTTTGCTCTCTTTATTTATGCTTGCATTTTTGGCAGTAAGTGTAGTCGTGATCTCCTTCTTTACGATCTTCCCAGGTATTGTGCTTCCCCAAAGTTACGCTAGGCCTTATGAAAATCCTGCGCTAATACTCTTTTCGATCGCATTATTTCTTTTTTATAAAAAGAAGCTTTACAATTCAAACGATGCCTTTTACAAAGGGATATTGGGTGCTCTTATAATAGATGTATTTGGTCAAATAATAATGTCATACTCTAGCACAAACTTTCAGACAGCCCATAACGTTGCACATATGCTTAAAAATTCAGGCTACTTTATAATCATCCTATCTCTTGCTGTATCAAGCATACAGTATAATAAAATTGCAATCCAAAGAGAAGCAACAATTCGGCTTCAGTACAACAGATTAAAAGAAATGGATAAGATGAAAGATGAATTCATTAATGTGGCAGCTCATGAATTACGTACTCCTATTCAACCGATAATTGGTTTAAGCGAAATCCTAAGATCTAGAATAAGGAATAACTATGGCGACAATCATAGTGATAGCAATGCAGAGAACCAAGAATTTGTCGATGTCATTCTAAGGAATGGGCAAAGACTTGGCAAGTTGGTGGAGGATGTGCTGGATGTCACTAAAATAGAAAGTCAATCTCTAGAATTACATAAGGAGCGTTTTGATCTAAACGACTTAATTATTAGCATAATCGACGACATAATGGCAGCAGAGGCAGAATCGATGGTCTATGGCCTGCCGGCTAGACGCAAAGGGAAAAATAATGTAAAAATAACTTATCAACCTCGGCCTCTCCATGTACATGCGGATAGAAATAGGATCGCCCAGGTTATTTCCAATCTTCTAAACAATGCTCTGAAATTTACTTCTGAGGGCTATGTCATGATAACTGCAGAGAAGAAGCAAGATAAAAATAGCAATACTCACGACGTAGCTATTATTAGTGTGTGCGACAGTGGTTCAGGTGTGGATCCTGAAATAATGCCTAGACTTTTTACCAAGTTCTCATCTAAATCTTTTTCAGGCACAGGTCTAGGTCTTTATATTTGTAAAAATATAATTGAAGCGCATGGCGGCAGGATATGGGCTGAGAACAATAAGGAAGCCAAAGGAGCAATATTTTCATTCACGCTTCCTCTTGTTAATTGATATCAACATAGGATATATGCAATATTTGTCGTTCAGAATTGATTCTTGTAAGGCGGAGGTTGTATTCGCTAGGCCATTTCGAGTTTATCTAATCTTGAAAGGATCTTTAGATTATGGACTACTTAATAGAACGATTAAAAATGATTAATATTCATAGATATCAGTGACCTGTCCTCGGCAAGCCTGAGCTGGGTTTTTCTTGTGGCTTTTGCTCGTTGCTCCAACTTTTATTAATAGAAAACTCTGGCTTCGAGGATAAAGAAAAAACTGCATGTTGCTTCTAAGAACCTCTGAAAACTACTGAATCATTCATGCGCAACATAGCATATCATTTTATTAGATTGGATCGACCAATTGCAGAGTAATTGTGTGACATTGAGGTCTGAGAGAAAGCGAAGAGTAAGTATAAATATATCTCTTCATATTATTTAAATGCATACAGCTGTCTATATCACCAAACGGAGGTTTGTGAAATTTAGGCGAGGTGTAATTTAGAACTATGACAACTACAACAACCATAATAGCAAATCGGGATCCAATAACAAATGGCGGCGAGGTCTCAAAGCAAGTTCAATTTGTTCTTTGTAGCCACTGCTTTTGGAATGCATCCTTTTTACGTCCAGAAGTAAGTAGAATCTGTCCTTCATGTAAAGGTAGCACTATCAATTCCATGCCATTAGCAGGAACGTATGTGCCTGTTAAGAGGTTTGCAGCATAAAACGCCAAAAAGCATAGAATTCGGTCGATTTCTTCATAGATGGTTTGACAATTACGTCACACATCTTGGTGTGTGTTTGTCTAACCTTCCTCCAAATTTCATAAAGCAATTCTTATACAATGACAGAGTATTCTATAATGAGTTTTGAATCGATACGTAACCTAAATAGAAAATTACAATAATTGTTTAGGTAACGAGTAACCATATAATGATAAATCCGTCACATATATTCATTAACAGGCATCGTTCTATAGATTATATCAGACTGTAATAGTTTTTATAAGCTTAAAATCAGTGACAATGGTAGAAGAAATGCTCATTCCAGTAAGATGTTTTACCTGCGGAGGACTCATTGCAGACAAACATTCAGAATATTCAAACAGAGTCAGGACCGGAGAGGACCCAGCAAAGGTAATGGACTCACTTGGAGTGAAGCGTTACTGTTGCAGAAGGATGCTCATTTCAAATGTCGATACTATATACCAGATCATTCCCTATTACGAGGCTCTTAGAAGGCGCATGTTTGAGATCCAGTCTGACATAGAATAATCTTGAACAAATAGTAATAAATTATGCCAATATTGAAAAATTCTTATGCCTTCTATATCCTCAATCCGGGGCAGAATAGTTTTCAACAGCAGAGGCAGCAGAACTATTGAAATTGACGTTGTAACTGATGGTAAATTTATCGGAAGGGCGTGCGCCCCCTCAGGTGCATCCGTAGGAAAGTTTGAGGCACAAAGCTTTCCAGAAAACAAGCCCGAAGAAGCGCTTTCTATGCTGAACGCAAATATCAACAAATTTTTAGGCTTACAAGCAGGGGATACACAGGCAGTATACGAGGCGTTAAAGTCAATAGACAGCACGGATAATTATAGTAAGATCGGGGGGTCTGTAGCTTATGCGCTCAGCATCGCAGCTGTTGACTCTGCAGCCAATACCCTCGGTATTCCGCTTTTCAAATTGCTAAAATCAACCGGGCCATATAGATTTCCGTTTCCTCTTGGCAATGTCTTAGGCGGCGGCGCACACGCAGGGCCAGGTACTCCCGATCTCCAAGAAATTCTTGCATGTCCAGTGGGTGCGAAAAATATTATTGATGCCCTTGAGATGAACTTCAAGGTTCACAAGGAGGCGCGCAAAGTAATAGAATCTATAGACAATCGCTTTACTTACGGCAAGGGAGATGAGGGAGCTTGGGCCCCAAATGTGAATAATGATAAGGCACTTGAAATCATGGAAAAGGCGGTAAACAATTGTGGCTACACAATAGGCAAGGATATGGCAATAGGTATTGATTTTGCCAGTTCGTCATTCTGGAACGAAGAGAAGCAACTGTATGACTACGCTCGGCAAGGCATCAAAAGAGATACCGGCGAGCAGATCGAGTTTGCAAACAGGCTTATACATGACTACAAGCTAATTTATACAGAGGATCCAGTGCATGAGGGCGATTTAGAAAGTATGGCTATTTTGAACAAAAAGAACCCCAGCACGCTGGTTACAGGAGACGACATGCTTGTAACAAACGCAGGCAAGGTAAGAGAAGCGGTCAAATATGGTGCGTGCAGCGGAGCAATATTGAAAGTCAATCAGGCAGGCAGCCTATTCGAAGCACTGGAGTTCGCTAAGGAATGCACAAAGAACGACATCAAGATAATAACATCACATAGGTCAGGTGAATCAACTGACTCACACATTTCACAAATTGCTATTGCCACTGGCTCTAAGATGCTGAAATCAGGCGTACTAGGAGGCGAGCGTATCTCTAAGCTGAATGAGCTTGTGCGCTTGACAGAGTATGATTTAATTACAGAAATGCAAGATTTGTGACGTACTCAGGCTGCAAGGCAGGTTTTGAATTTATATCAACTAAAAAAGTTGAATATACTGTCACTGATAACATGGTAGCTGTAACAATGGAATGAGAGGGCTAGAAGATACAATTTGTGGATTATGCAAGCACTATCTATAATTTACGAAAAGAATATTGACTCAT
>DAINRW010000031.1:0-10757 GCA_036741615.1 Nitrososphaera sp. | reverse complement strand
CTTCGTCACCTTTGCGAGCTTTTTGCTTCAAGTCAGCCGGAACAGTATTCCACCATTCTTCAAACTTGCGTGCCATATATCGCATGTACTTCGAACCCAGGAGTACTTTAATCTTTCATTTTGGATCCCTTCTCAGGCAACAAAAAGGTGTCTGGTCCATTTAAAACAATAAAGATATCATATAGGGGAGTTAGATATTTTAGTGAAAATAGGTCATAATATGCGCCCGATAGTGAATTTAGCATGAAAGAGGAACAAAGAAGAGAGGAGAGCTCTGTGATTACAATCCAGTACAAGAATAACCTCCCATTAGTCCGTGTGGGAATCATTGATGCAGGAAGCAATAAGAAAATCGTTGTCGACGCACATCTGGACTTTGCTTCTTCAAAGACAATTATTCCTACATATATTGCAAATGAAATGAACCTTTCATTTGCTGGAAGCGACGAGACGGCAACAGGAGCCGGAATAATACATATTCCATATTATGAAGTTTCCATCGAGATTTTTGACGAGATATATGATAATTTACATGTTGGATGCCTGGATTTGCCAGAGCGCACACCGGCTAAGGCATTGGTAGGTCGCGATATACTTGATAACTACAGGATATGCCTAGACGGAATAAGAAAGGAAATCAGAGTATGCTGAATTTAGCCTAAGTCCAAACCAAAGCCTACAAGCGCATCTGACTTTAATGCTTTAGTGATTAGACTATTCTATTTTCAAGTGGGACAACGCAGTATTATATTTTTAGCAACCAAGTAGCAAAATCTGTACGAGAAGGTTGGTAATCTTAAAAATAGCTCAACGTCATAAATTTTAGGTGCTAAAAGGCAAGGTTGCAATAATCAGTGGCGCAAGTAGAGGTCTTGGCTTTGAGATGTCAAAAGAGTTTGCTGAAAGAGGCGCCACAGTAATCATGTGCTCAAGAAGCAAGGCAAGCGCAGAAAATTCTGCTAGCCGGATAAAAGGTGTGACGTACCCTGAAAAGTTGGATGTTACAAACGCACAAGGCGTGAGTGAGTTTGTACGCCGCGTAGCAGCGAAGCACAAACATATTGATATATTGATCAATAACGCCGGCTATCCTTTCGATCGGGTGATGTGGAACAAAAGGTTCCACGAAGTCGCCGAAGAAGACCTCGAAAAAGTTATTGATGTTGATCTCAAAGGTGCTTTCAGACTTTCTCAAGCAGCGATTCCCTTAATGCTAGAAAATGGCAGTGGCACTAGCAGAGCAGGAGGTGTAATAATCAATATTGCCTCAACACCTGCTGTTGCTGGTCACACATCAGGTGCTCCCTATAGCATTGCAAAGTCAGGTGTGATTGCAATAACAAAGCATATAGCATTGGAATATGGAGACAAAAATATACGAGCATATACTCTTGCGTTGGGCAACATCTCTACCGAAGCTACATTCGCCTCTATGACCTTGACTGAAAGAAAAAAGGCCGCAATGGAGAATTCCATGAAAAGGTGGGGTGATCCACGAGAAGTAGCAGCAATTGCCGCAAACGTTGCTAGTCAGGACTTTTCCTTCGCGACGGGAAACACGATAGTTATAGACGGTGGCACAGTGATGCTATAATGATTCTTGCCAAAGATAACGACCAGAACCTAGAAAAGTTAGCAGAACAGGAACAAAATCTTCCATCTGAAATAGAAGAAAAGAGGCGTAAAGGAGCTCTAAGAACAGGTTATACTACTGGAACCACTGCAGCTGCAGCCACAAAAGGAGCGCTTTACGCTCTTATAACTGGAAAGCCCGCTGACTCCGTGATCGTGTCTTTGCCAAAAGGCAGAACTGCAACACTCAAAATTGCGTGGACAAGAAGAGAAATTGACGGGAAGGTTACTTGTGCAGCAATAAAGGATGGTGGTGATGACCCCGACGCCACGCACGGTGCCGAGATATGCTCTACAGTCTCTTTCGATCAACGTCAAGGAGACATCAACATTGACGGTGGTAAAGGAGTAGGAAGAGTAACTAAACCCGGCCTAGGTCTCGAAATTGGAACGGCGGCGATAAACCCTACTCCCAAAAAGATGCTGGAGCAAGCGGTTCGAGAAGTTGCTAAAGACCACTTGAGGAATCATGGTGTTAAAGTGGTAATTTCTGTTCCAAATGGAGAAGATATTGCCAAAAAGACGGATAATTCTCGTCTTGGCATCCTAGGTGGTATCTCGATACTTGGTACCACCGGAATTGTATTACCCTATTCTACTGCATCATTTGCTGCTTCGATAAGGCAAGGCATTGATGTTGCGATTGCTATGGGTGCAGATACTGTGGTTCTAACCACAGGGGGCAGAAGTGAAGACTTTGCCAAGACCCTATACAATCTGCCGGATCACTGCTTTATTCAGATGGGCGACTTTGCAGGTTACTCAATAAGGCAATGCGCTAATAGAACGACTTTAAGACAAGCCATCATAGCCGGCTTCATTGGTAAGCTGACAAAAATGGCTATGGGCGTCAAGCAGACCCATGTGGCTGGATCTCATGTAGATATGGAGTTTATGGCACAACTCGCGGCTGAGTGTAGAGCTCCACCCGATGTCATAGAAGAGATTCGCTCTGCGAATACTGCAAGGCATGTTTCAGAGATAATCAAGCAAAACACGATTAAATCCTACTACGATCATATTTGTAAAAGGGTTTACGAGCAGATGAATGAGCATGCAAAAGCCCGTTTGCAAATTGAGGTTATCTTGTTTGAATTTGATGGTACGGTGATCGGGAAGTATCCAAAAAGTACCGACAATACTTAATGGTTAGTTATCTGGTCTCATTTAGCAGTCCCATAAGGCATTATATGGAATGTGGCGCTTAGAAATGTAGGAGCCATTTTCTACCATATTGCGCTGATGTATGGTGAGCTTGTGGTAGAGAAAATATCGTATCTTCTTTGTCGCCTTAACCCCAAACAGAAATCGCAAAGGGTTACTTTTCAATACCGCTTTCTTTGGGTGTTGCGCTTATGTTGCAACTTGCGTTATGGTCTTTTTCTTTGATGCAAATGATATCCCAAGAGCTATCAGATAAACCATGGCCCCTAGGATCATTGCAAAAGATGAACCGTACATAATCCCGAGGGCTATGGCTAGCACTGCTCCTAAGACAGAGAATGCACCATTAATAGCCCACATCCAAGGTATAAAGTCAGGTCTGTGAACCTTCAGCAAACGCATGCCAGTAGGAAGGGGCATTCCCATAAGAAATCCGATCGGAGCTAGAACGCCGATGCTTATAGCAGCTTTGATGTGGATGGGTTCTGCAAGAGCCGAATATATAATTGATGGAAGGCAAAAAACATACAAGATCCCAAGTCCAGCAATGCCTCCTATAACAAATACTAAATTTCTCATATTGTTCTTTGCGATTCTGGAGCTCAGCAGGCTGCCGCCTCCGCTTGACACAAGAATAGTAAACAACAATAGGGCAAAAGTCATTGTGGGATTGCCCATGAAAAGAATCAATTTTTGCAGGAGGGCAAGCTCTATCAGTATAAAGCCCACTCCAAGAGCTGCAAAGTAGGGTATGATGGTTGCAATTCCAATCTCGCTTCTTTTACTGCTAATTAGTCCCTCTCCTTCCTCTCCAGCTGGTGATGCTGATCTTCTTCTCCTTATCCATGCAAAGGGTACGATCAAAAATATCCCCACAATTCCAATGCTTGCATATAACAGTATTTCAACTGCAGGCGGTAAGGGTTTTTCAAACGATAAGAAATAGGGGTTATCGTCGGTCACCGGATATACCTTAGTATCGAATTGATTGTAAAATTGGTCGAGGGTAATATGTCCACTAAGAAGGGCACTGTAAGGGTCACGCATCACTTGCCCCGGAATCAATATAGGTTTATAGTCATACTGAGAGAACGATTGGGATAGGAAACTTATCTCTTCGTCGGTGAATGGAGACTTTGAAAATACAACCATCGTCACGCTAGGGTCTTGTGTGTATGAATCAGATGTTGCCATTATAAGATGCCTGTGAAGCTGATCCTGAGGTATACCGTTTTGTTCGAGTAATTTCGCATATGTACTGATAAACCTAGGAGCATCGATCAGCCACCTCACTGTGACTATCTTGCCTCTTTCAGTTAGATGATCGTAATATTGCTGGAATCCTTCCAATGTATAAAGGAAGTTCTCAGAGACGCTCAAGCCGCCAGAAGAGACTGAGGCCCAAGTGTCTACAAAGGGCACATAAATAATATCATATTTCTCAGATGAGCGAGTTATGAAGCTTCGGCCCTCGTCAACATATGACCTAACATCCTGATGAGAATAGACATTTCCCGCTCTATCACCATAGCTTTTTACAGTTTCATAGATTATTGGATTTATCTCCACTGACGTTACATCTTTGCTACCGCTCACCAAAGACGCAACCACATCTCTCCCGCCGCCTGATCCTATTACAAGGACTTTTGGGTCTTGCATCATTTTGAAAGGAAGGTATTGCATCCAAGTGGAAAGCTCCTGTCTGCTTTCAGTGCTGCCGTCCCAAGATATTATGTTGGTTCCAGCACCCCCATCGATAAAGACTTTTGCTACAAGTCCTTCGCCCCCTTCTCCTCCCTCAACTACATCTATTCGAGAAAATGAATTCCATTCTGTCTTTACTATTTTTGATCCTGGATGCTCGCGCAAATATATCGGCAAGTCTTTCTGAGCGGTAGGATCTGTGGGTATTGCAAAGATCTGTGTAGCGTGATTTAGCAAAATAAGCGATATAGCAAATCCTACAAACATCAGGCTTGCGATAGTTTTCCTGGCATTCTTCGTGATCCTTGAGAATAAAGTTGCACTAATGGCAGCTATTAACCCAACTATAAGAGTTGCGCCCTCACCCCCAGTAAGGACCAAAAACAAGACTACAAGAAGTGCACCAGCGGATGCACCGATCAGATCTGCAGCGTATAGCCTTCCCGCCACAGAGGCAAATGCATTGAAGGCTGCAGATATTATAATTCCGATCAAAAAGAAAGGTACGGAGAATAGGACCAAATACAGCGGAAGGTAGGTAACCTGTGAAGCAAGTGCATGCATGACGAAAAGGGTTATCGGGATAAAGATAGCGATGCCCCATGCTGAGTATATGGTAAGATTCTCTGCCCACTTACCCTTTAGATTCGTTACACGGTACTGCACAACCAAACCCGATGCTCCAAGGCCGACAAGAGCCACAGAGACCGCGACAAATGCAAAATGGTACCATATGGCCGCTGAAAATATTCTTGTGATAGATACTTCAAGTACTAAACCCGATAGAGCTATCAGAAATATCCCAGCGAACAGCAACTTGCGGTTTACTAAAATTGGTACCGATTGCCAACTTGCCATAGCTTTGTTACTTAGCTCATGTTTTTTCTTTGTTTTAAAAATGTTATGAAAGTGTATTATTGAGCCTTATTGTAACTTCGCTTCCCTCATAGTTTTCTATCATACTTGTATAGGGATATAGGCCCAAGTCAAAATTTGTCACTTTGCCCTTGAAATCTGCAATTGAGCTTGTGTTATGCTGAAGCTCCTGTAGCAACTGGTTGTTTTCAGCTCTCATGTCTAGCCTGAATCTGGGATCGTCTATTAAAAGAACTCCACTTCTAGAGGTATTGATGGAAAAGTATAGCAGATCTCGGTAATCTGACATTATATTGTCCTTTTCGAAAACATATTTGAGCACCCAGGAATAAACAGGGTTTGAAATTACAGTCAGATTTTTCTCATTACCTCCACCTCCTTCTAAATATCTGGAAGCGTATGCAGCGGTTTCGAGCTGAGCTGATGTAACGTCCGTAACAATGAGCAGGGTAGTACTAACAAGCCCAAAACCTATAATTGATGAAAGTACAGCAATAGTTATAGCCTTTTTAGTAACTTCTCTTGTCTTTTCAATCATATCGAAAATAAGTTTAGCTGCTCCTATGCATAGCGCTGGCAATACGGGAATCCAATAAAAGAAATTGGTGTATCCCATAAAACCTAGAAATATCATAAATGGAAGGATCCATAAAAGAATGAATAAATCTCTTCTAATGAATGAATAGGCAAGGCCAGCAAACCCAACCACAAATATGAAAGGATCTGTAATAGCCAAAAGGAACACAATCCAGGGAAGTCCTGCGTTTTCTCTATTTATTTGCCAGAGCACATCGCTGGTCCAAGAGCTAAATGTGCCAACGATTAGGCTCTGGGCTGGCCAAAGCAAGGGTATGGCAATCACAGGAATAAACCACATTACGAACGCCTTTAGTCTTCTACCATTATTCCGATAGATTAGAAAAGCAATTAACGGGATTACGGTAAACGCAGGAACCTTTGTAAAAATAGCTGTACCGAGTAATACCCCAGATAGTACAATTAAGATATTATTAATATTATTGTTATTATTATTTTTCCTACTACCACCGTTATCCGATTCTGAAGTCCTAGTATGAACTGCTAACAATATCGAAGATAACAAAAATGGAAGAAGGATGGAATCTAGCAATATCATTCTAGTGAACCATGCTGTTGGCATTACTGCGAATAGAACTGAGGCAAACAGCGCCACTTTTCGATTATACAGACGTTCTGAAATTTTGTAAATGAGAAAGGTATCAATAATAGCCAATATTCCCATCAGAGTTCTGGGGACTTCGTAGAGTAATCCGATTGAAGCAAGATCGGCAGAAGGACTTAAGGATTGTGGATAGCCAACCACCGTCATTATACTACCAAGAAAGATCTGTCCAAAAAACGGGTGATCATAATAATATGCCTCTTGTGGGCCAAGGCCTTCCATGACATGCATCGCCCTTCGCATATACACTCCCTCATCGTAGAACAGGTTAGGAAAGCCTGCAGGGTTCCACAGGTGCGTATAAGCAGATAATGCTAAGGGTATTAGGACAACTAATATTGACACAGAGTATTTCTGCCTGGAGAGAAGACCCAAACCTCCTATCAGATGACGGGAACATGACTATTATCGTTTGCTCGCATGCAAAAGATTATTTTCCCTTTTAATATCTGGTATGGTTGCCTTATGGTTACAAAAATGGCTATTGTCGCCATCACAAGGCATGGCATAGAAATAGCACGGAGGATAAAACAAAAGATGCCCGAAGCCGAGATATACGTGCCTGCAAAGCACAACGATGGTGGCGATGACATTGTTTGGTTTACTGAGCAAAGCACGCAGCTTGTAGGACGACTATTCAAGAATTATGATGCCTTGATTTGCATATTTTCTCTTGGAGCAGTCATCAGAATACTGGCCCCTCACCTCACGGATAAAAAGAGTGATCCTGCTGTGCTCGTTATTGATGACAGAGCAAATAACGTCATTAGCACCCTCTCAGGCCATCTTGGAGGAGCAAATACTCTTACAAGATTAGTAGCATCTTTCCTTGATGCAAAACCCGTAATCACAACAGCAGCAGATGTAAACGATACCATCTCAGTTGACCTTGTTGGGAGGGAATTTAATTGGACTATTGATAATTATGAGAACGTGACTAAGGTGAGCGCATCTATGGTCAATGAAGAAAGAATTGCGATATACCAAGACGCAGGCCAGAGGAATTGGTGGCAAGGACCACTTCCAGGCAATGTTACCGTCGTAGATAGCATTGAGAAAATAAGATCCCAGGAATACAAGGCAGCACTAATAATTTCAGATAAACTGCTATCAGATGAGGCAGTCATTAGCAAGTCAGTTATTTATCGACCAAAGTCACTGGTGGTTGGGATAGGATTACACTGGGACACAAACAAAGAAACAATAGAGTCAGGCATAAGTAATATCTTAAAAGAAAATGGTCTCTCCTTTCAAAGCATCAGAAATATAGCATCAATAAATCGAAAAGCAAAGGTAAAGGGCCTCGAAGAATTCTCCAAGCAATATAACTTACCCGTAGAAATTTATGAGAAAGATGGACTTGCTTCGGTGGATGTGCCTAATCCATCCTCAACAGTTCAAAAATTTGAGGGAACGCCAAGTGTATCTGAGGCTGCGTCGGTTCTCAGCTCCAGAGGCGAACTGATAATTCCAAAACAAAAACTACCGCCTAACCTCACGGTTGCTGTCTCACGGATCTTGTTTTAGTCCCTTCTTAGACTGCAATGCGTCATAAAGAATCTCATTGGTATAGAAATTTGAAATTTATTTGCTTTTATCTATACTGAAAATTCAATTGACAAGAACCGCTTGTTCGTCAGAGAGGAGTGGTAATTGTAGACTAACTTGAGATAGACAGAAAGACACAAACTTTAAGAGAGAAATCTGCATAGACCACATTGAAAGATATTTTAACCTTTGATATTATCAGTGCATTAATACGAACTTGAAAAAAGCTCTCCTAATAGTGGACAGAGGAAGTAGGGAACCTGATGTAAGAAAGGAGCTTGAAGAGATTTGCCTAATGGCTAAACAGAGGACAGGCTACGACCATGTGGATTATTCTTTTCTTGAGGTAGTGCCACCATTTATCGCTGAAGGAATTAACCACTGCATAGCTGTCGGAGCTAGCTCTATCACCGTCATGCCTTATTTTCTGTATCCGGGAATGAAACTTAAAGATACTGTCAAGCAGAGCGCTAGGATAGGCAAAGACAGCAACTTGAAACTTGTCATCGCCAAACCACTCTCATATCATCCTATGATGGTGCAACTAATACTTGACAGAATTAACGAAGTCAAAAAACAAAATAACATTAGCCAATCTAACAAGGATTGTGATGTGGTTTTGATAGGTCATGGTAGCAGCGACAAAAATGCTCACGATGCTTTTGTTTACTCGGCAAAAACCATTGCGCCCTATTATCGCAATGTTGAATATTGCTTTCTTGAGCTTGACCAGCCAAATATTCAAGAGGGCATACGCCGGGCGGTTGCAGCTAGCCCACAGTTATTATTGATTGTGCCGTACTTTTTGCACAAAGGGGCTCACATCAAGAGGGATGTGATTGAGGATGTCAATGCGGCTCTTGACGAATATAGCTTCAAGGATGCTTATATGACTCGCCACCTTGGCGTTGACGAAAAGTTAGTCGATATCGTTATAGAGAGGGCCCGAGAGGTGGAGAGTAGGTTTGGTATCTAGCGCGGATAAACTTGAATCACCCGACCGCAATCAGTACAGCGGAACTGCTGTAGACAGGGCCATGTCGGAAAGGGCTTTTGACATAGAGAAAAGAAGCTTTGATATCATAGAGTCAGAGATAGGTGGTCATTCATACGATGAATATCAATGGGTAATTGTAAGGCGTGTGATACATGCTACAGCAGACTTTGACTTTGCAAAGAGCGGGAAGATACTCTTCCATAAAAGGGCTATCGAGTCTGCTTTCGATGCGCTCCAAAGGAGGTGTACCATTGTCACGGATGTCGATATGGTGAACGCTGCAATAAGCAAGAAATCAATGGCTGACCTGGGGGTCAGGGCGGTATGTTATATTTCAAACCCGACCGTGGCAGAGCAGGCACGCAAGAGTGGGAAGACGAGATCAGAGACTGCTATGCGATGTGCTGCTAATGACATGGACGGGGGAATCGTTGCAATAGGTAACGCTCCTACGGCTCTACATGAAGTCATCAGCATGATTAAAGAAGGAATCACGCGGCCTGCCCTGGTGGTTGGCATACCAGTAGGCTTTGTATCTGCAACAGAATCAAAAGAAGAGCTTGCAAGAATGCATGATGTGCCCTTCATCACTAACAGTGGGAGAAAAGGCGGCAGCCCAGTAGTCTCCTCTATATTAAATGCGCTAATGCTACTGTATATGAGCAAAAAGTCATCTACGTGAAAATTTGATAGAAGAGAGCACGATCCGATCGGATAGTTTTCTGTTGGCGAAGTGTAAGTGCATATATGCCGCTAAACCATTATCGTTGATGATAAGTCCATCCTGATTGCCTGTGATTCCATTTCCCTTTTTCATAGAATATGCAAAGCGAGAATCGCCTGCTAAATCTCGTATTGAAGAATAATGGAATTCATGGCCTCTCAAATGCGTGTTGCCAAATATCGAACCGCTGCAATGGGCATCAGTGTAATTCAGTGTAAGCCTCCCTGTCATTATAGTTTCCGCATCTATGATTCCAGCCATCTTCCTCGCCTTGCTCTCACCCCTATAGCCGCTTATTGAGCGGGTTAAATACATCAAACCTCCGCACTCAGCATATACTGGCATACCTTCATTCACTGCTCTCCGTATTGATCCAACAATAGATCTGTTCTTCTCAAGTTTATCAGCAAGCACTTCTGGAAAGCCTCCTCCAAGCATCAACCCGTGCACGTCATCTGGAAGCTTCTCGTCTTTGACAGGGCTAAAAAAAACGAGCTTCGCTCCACTTCTTTTTAAGGCGACAAGGTTGTCTGCATAATAGAAATTGAACGATTCATCCAATGCCACAGCGATCCGTGCTTTAGCTGGTCGACGGGCACTATAATGAGAATCGGGTAATGGCGTCGAGCTGCACAATGTCAATACTTTATCTAGGTTAATGGATTCTGCAATATATCTCGCGGTGTCAGATATTATCTGATTTTTAGTAGCTTTCAATTCTAACGCTGGTACCAGCCCGAGGTGTCGCTCTTGCATTTGTACCTTGGAATTGCGATAGAGTATTCCTATCACCGGGACTTTGACTGCGTCCCCAAGAGCATCGGTAATGTACTTGGCATGTCTCTCGCCAGCAACCTTGTTTAAGATGATAGCTCCTATTCGCAATTTTCTGTCAAAATGCAAAAATCCAA
>DAINRW010000030.1:0-10761 GCA_036741615.1 Nitrososphaera sp. | reverse complement strand
ATTTTAATGCAGACCTACTTCATTCTTCCTGCGTCTGCCATCCCTCTCAACCAATTTGGCAAAATGCTAGTTTAATGACTCTGGACATGATATAGAAAGCATATCATCGTTCACTTTGAAGCTTGGCTAATCTTTCGTTTAAAACTTTGCGGAGGTAATTATCTATGTTTCTCATCATTTCAGGGTTGCTTTCCACCTTTGATTGCAATTGTTTATCCGTATATCGAACATCTACGTAATCAATGGAACCATTTGATGGATAGTATTGGTACTCTATGACAATATTGGAGGGCTTTTTATCAAGCTTAAAGGTAAGAGAGATACGACCACGTGTGAACAATGATGGCGACTTCCTTCTTTCGGAGATGCTGCACAGCATCACCTTGGAATGGTTAAATTCCTTCTTGTGATCCTCAACATCTGAATGAAAAAGAAAGTTGCGCCTGCAATCGCAGCACAGCCACATTGTATTTAGGTCGTCTGGATGCATCGCTAACAGACAGCTGGCTATTAACGAATTTAAATGATAGACATAGATTTCATACTCATTTTTTTCAGGTTGCGCTTACCAATAAGGCACATGATTGCTAAATAATCGAACTGCAATGGCTTTTGGACGAACGGACAAGCGAGCGTCTAGCAACTATTATAGATGCCCCTATTTTGCAGCAAAACAAGAATTCGCCATTAACTTTATGATTTTGTGGCTTTCCGATTAGCAGGTTGCATCTTCGTGACTCATGAATATGTATAATGGCAGTAAACAAAATGATTTATTTGCCGCAGGACCAATTTATTGAAGAAATAGCTTTGCAACTGTCAGCCGGCAACAAGGGTCACAAATTATTGAAGCGATATCATTCAAGGTCTTCCGTCCGATCGTTTGTCATTGTGCTCCAACAGAGAATTTACTTCTCCCATATGGATACTCTGCCCATTTCCTCACAGACTATAATCTGGTAAAATGTCTATGGCCCCCCGGAAAGTTAACTCAAATCTCGTACAATTTGTTCGCTTAAGAGTATCAATGGCTAATCTCTAATTTGTACATGGCCTCGTACATAGATATAATAATTCAATGAGGAAATATTGATATCAGTAATATTGACATTAATATTCTCAAAATCACCTCAGTCTGCTAGCTTATCTGCGAAGTACGGTTACGACGAATGGCTAGTTAGCCGGTTTGTAGAGTATGTGCCAGATGTGGAGAATTTTCTGTCAAAAATGGAAATGACGCCTACTCAATATATCCGAGTTAATACTCTCAAGATCCCTAAAGCAAACCTTGTTGAAAGGCTGCTATTAAAAGGATTTGAATTGAAAACTACAGTTATCCCAGAGGTCCTTGCAGTCACCAAAGCGCCGTTTGCAACTGGCGCAACTACTGAGTACTTACTTGGACAGTACTACATCCAAGATCTAAGTTCATGCATAGCGGTAGAAGCATTAGATATTGCCCCCGGGCAAGCTGTATTAGATGTTGCCGCTGCACCAGGTGGCAAAACCACATTCATGGCTCAAAGGATGGATAATAGTGGAATTATAATCGCACTTGAGTCAAATGCCGCAAGGGCGAGGTCAATGTTATTCAACCTTTCGCGCTGCGGAGTTTATAATACATCCATATTCAAGATGGATGCAATGCGCGCAGGCATCTTTGAAATGAAGTTCGATAGAGTCCTACTTGACGCCCCATGCAGCTGCGAAGGAGTAATAGCTAAAGATCCTACGAGAAAGAGAAGCCATACGCCCGGAGACGTGGATTACTGTTCTGGAATCCAGGAAAAAATGATAGAATCCGCCATAAGAACTGTCAAGCCAGGCGGCCTACTGGTTTATTCCACATGCTCGTTTGCTCCTGAGGAAAATGAAATGATCGTGGACAGGATTTTGCAAAATTTTCGCAATGTCACAATTGAGCCCATAGATTACGGTAGCAGCGGACTCGTAAGATTTGGTGACCTGGTATTTCATGACCTCTTGAAGAATGCACGACGATTCTATCCTCATCTAGATGACACAACCGGCTTTTTCATAGCGAAGTTAAGAGTAATTTGATGTATTGTAAGCCCGATAGGACTGAAAGGACTAAGATAAATCGAGCATTGGATAGATGGGGTGCTTTTGAATTCTTTAAGGACAAGGTCATTATACTTCAAAAAGATGACTCGAAAAAAGTCATAGTATGTCTTGTTAATGACAAGATCGAAGAGTTGATGGCTAGCATGATCCATCCGTACAGTTTAGGCCTTGACATCGGTGAGTTGAGAAAGCAATTCATTCCTTCAATAGCTGGAGCGGACCTTTTTGCCCGCTTCGGCAAGAGGAATAAGTTTTACATTGTTGTGAGTGAGAAAGCCGAAAAGCTGGTGTTATATGGGAGAGATATAATGGGTGAATCTATAGTGGAGGCGTCTGATACTCTGGGTGAAAATGAGCTCGTGATATTGCTTAACACATCCCATGAAGCAATAGCAATTGGAAGAACCCGATTTTCTGGCAGCTCACTCTTACAGAAAGGCAGGGTGACAGTCACCACTCTGGCTGATGCCGGATACTATCTGAGGGAGGAAGGATAGTTTCGTAGAAATGTTCAACCACCCACAATAATCATATCAATCGCAATAACAACTACCGAATAGCTCTTCATCCTTAGCATGCAAAGTGAGTTATTTCGCCTAGTCGTATCTTTATGATTGGCAGAACTAATAGAATATTTTATGCCTATTTCTTGTTGTTCTTGTTCTTGGCTTTGTTGTAACTTTTCCTATCCCTTTCTTCCATGATTGCCTCTAAATTTGTGAGAGCGATCTGGTAGCTATCATGAAAATAATGGAAATCTGGCATTCTTCATCATACCCGCAATTTCAGGAGATGCATTAACTAATTTATTCTCGACCCATCCTCCTGTTGCCCAGCTATCCCGAATCTGTGTTGATTCTGCAGAATGGAAGTCAAAAAAATTTATCTGGACAACCAACGTTTTACATCATCGGGTTTCTCATTTCCTTGCTTTGAAGAGGATAAAGATGGCTATTGCTCCCATCATTCCGCCAAGCACCAAAAGCACTTGAATGGGAAATCCTCCAGTTGATGTTTGTACACCCTCAGGTGCCTCTGCTGTTACTACTGCATGCCATGCGCCGCCCGATTCTTGGTGGGATGAATACCCTGCTATCTGTATTTGTCCACTTGGAGGAGGCGTGGTAGCACGCAAGTTCACATTTACTCCATCAACGGTTGCAACTGCATCCTGCTGCTGGCTAGTGTGGGTACCTTCTCTGAGACTGCTCTCGCCAAGAGAATAGATAGACAATACATTGGTCTCACCAGCTACCTCCAAACCTACGCTCCCACCATAGGCACCGACAGGGTCAAATAGAAAATGCCAGGAACTCATTGGAGTATTAAATTCTTCTAAATTCAAGATGGGTTGGTATAAAATATCTCTTGCTTGCGTATTTTCTAATTTCTGTGCAAGCGATGGGTAGAGTGCCTGCAAGAGACCAATGGGATAGTTGATGTTAATCTCCCCGACGTTAGGGGCATTGACAACCATCGGTTCGTTTATTGTAATTCCTCTCCATTCTAAGTCAACTACTTGAGCAGCTGCTTGCCCACCTTCTTCGCCTGGAAGTATAATGCTTTGCAATGTCGGTTTCAGATCCACCCTGTAAGATATCACTGTGCTAGTAGGCCCTCCTCTCACAACTCCTGAATATGAAACCTCAGCTTGTGTCGCTTGAACAGGGCTTTCGGCTTCTATAAAAGCTCTATTTAGAGCCGCAATTAAGTCACTCATACCAGTGTTATTCTGGTCCGTAGCTGTTCCGTTCAATGAAAACTCAACACGTTGACTCTGACCATTAAGCTCTTGTGCCAGAGGACTCCCTGCAGGATACTCCAATGTCACTGTTCTAGCGCCTACGAATGAAGCCTGCCCGCTGTCGGTCCCCGGATCCAGCGCTGCGGACAGGTCTGCAGCATAAGCCTGAGTAACAAAAACAGAGATCAAAAGTATGGCGAGTGTTCCAGAAAGTACTGTGGTGAAGTACTTCACAAATAGACTTTTCTCTGTCTCGTTTATAATCTTTATTCCTTCTCTTTGGGCTACGAGATGCTACCTTTCGGCCTAATTAAGCAGAATCGTCTTTTGTCGCCGCAGTAGGCCTAGAGTGTCATTCATTAATGACTTTAGGACTGCTATTTACGACCTGTATCAAAAATTAAGCTCAGATCTCACAGTATGTGTTGCTCAAAGATCCGTAGTGAAGATCATTTTGAGAAAATTCAATTACAAAAAAAATACAAGATTCTCTCGATACCTTCCATAGGATAAAAAGTGATGCTTCTTTTTTTACTTGTTAAATTCAATTCAGAAGACGAGATGATGGCTTTAAAGCGACAGATCTTGATAGACATTTGTACAATAGAAATGCGATTGTTGGCAGAAAAAATAAAATGCATCATTTATTCCTCATAATGTTTGACGATAACAGTTCTTGCAGGTGGAACGGGTTCTATAAAGCTGGTCAGGGGACTTGCTGCTCTTGAAAAAAATATTGTCGTAATATCAAACGTAGGAGATAATATTTGGCTATATGGCCTTTATGTATGCCCCGACATTGACACACTTATTTATGGACTAGCAGATATGCTTGATAAGAAACGGGGATGGGGTGTCAAAGGTGATTCCTTTCAGTGTTTGGGTCAGATGAAAAAAATCGGTTTCCCGACTTGGTTTGGCTTAGGCGATAAAGACCTTGCTATGCATTTACTCCGCACGAGCATGCTGAGAGAGGGCAAAAGTCTTTCTGAGACAACCGATTTTTTTAGAAAACGGTTTTCCATTACTGCCCAAATCATCCCAGCCACCGACAGAGAAGTGTCAACAAGGATTGCGACTACTACAAGAGGCGAAATACATTTGCAAGAATTTTGGGTCAAATATCGGGGTAGGCTTACGGTCAGCGACATAAGGTACGAGAATGCATCTAGTGCATTAGCAAATCCCGCTGCTATTGATGCTATTAAGCGATGTCGTTCTGTGGTAATTGCACCCGGGAACCCAGTTTCCAGCATAGGACCCATCACGGCTCTTCCTGACCTTCGAGAACAACTAATACAGAACAGAGAGAAAGTGATAGCTATCTCTCCGCTAATTGGAAAAAAGGCGGTGAGCGGGCCAGCAGTAAAATACATGAGGGCCGTAGGGCTTGAGAATTCCTCAGTCGGAGTGGCAAAGTATTATCGCGAGTTTGTTAGCAAGTTCGTAATGGCTAATGAGGATCGTAACATGAAACCTAAAATTGATGCTCTTGATATGGAAGTTTACCTAACTGATATCATGATGAAAGCAAGAGGAGATGAAGTCAGACTTGGCAGGTACCTTTTGAACTTAATGAAAACAAAAATAGAATCCTAATGAACGTCTTCGCCATCGTTCCGGTAAAAAGGTTTGAAAACGCCAAGACACGGCTGTCATCGGTGCTAGATGCGGACGACCGCATCCACCTCTCCTTGCTAATGCTGGAAGATACCTTGCATATTCTTTCTATCTCTCCCTCGTTGACGAAAGTGATAATAGTATCCCCAGACAAGCGTGCAGAGGAATTGGCGATTAAGCATGGGGCAAACTTTGTAAGGGAAGAAAAAGGGAATGGTGTCAACTCAGCCGTTGTATTGGCTGACAGGTATTGTATAAATGAAGATGCAGACGCAACTATGATCATTCCACATGATCTGCCACTATTGGATGAATGCGATATCTTTAGGGCACAAGAGCTGGCTCAAAAAGAGTCCCGCTGCATAGTAATTTGCCCTTCGCATAGATACGATGGTACGAACATGTTATTGAGAAAACCTCCTTCTGTAATTGCCACTTTTTATGACTCCGATAGTTATAATATGCACATAAATGCCGCAGCATCACTTGGTATTCCTATAAAGTATCTTTTTTCAAAGAGTCTTATGTACGACATTGACACTCCTGAAGATGTATTCAGACTCATAAAGGAAGAAACGCCCGCTGCTGTCCAAAGCATAGAGTTTCTTAAACTAAAATTCCAAAAAGGATGATCTCAACAAAGGGTTCTAATCGACTATCCCTTTGTTTATTTGATATATAGTGCAGTAGAGTAAGGAAGGAATGAATGAAATACGCTATGCTCGTGCTACGCAGCTCAAAAATAGTGGATATACTCCCGATTTATGCCAGAGATCATGGCTAATATCATTCCGTCCTATTTTTCAGAATTTAAGATTCGCTTTGATTAAATGATTATCGTCATTGTCATCATCATATATCATTTATCATTTATCTTTGTATTCCTATCGATTCTATATAGAGAGAAGTGTCCACCTACATCTAGAGTGGCTAGCGGGAAAAAAATATTCTAATACCTTCTCGTAATTTTTCTTACACAACTAGACCCAAGTCTTTGTTCTGTTACTTGGCTGAAGTTAAATA
Organism: Nitrososphaera sp.; assembly: GCA_036741615.1. GTDB lineage: Archaea > Thermoproteota > Nitrososphaeria > Nitrososphaerales > Nitrososphaeraceae > Nitrososphaera. The sequence continues at coordinate 4,289 of DAINRW010000030.1, read as the reverse complement.
ATTCGGGAACTTACTGAAATGGTTTAGGGTTGCTATCTGGAAGAAAATTAGAAGGCAGCAAGCTTCGAAGTTGATTGATGAACTTAAATATGTTATAATGTAACCATTGGACGTTCCTCGAGCATATGCATGTTAATCTGTTGATCAAGCTGATAGCAGCCATCGAACCTGAGAAGGTTATGACCCTACCCGACTTTCAACAGGTCTGCGGGATAACTAGTAACTCAGTTGCAGAGAGCGCGCTCAGTTATTTACAAGCTAACAACATAGGCTACGTTTCTAAAAATGCAATTAAATTTTCAGTATCACATAAGATCAGCGCAGCGCTTCTTGCACTTCGTATTGGAGGCGACATTGAGCAGGTATCGACATGTCTTTCTTGGAAGGACTTTGAGAAATTGGCATCTGAACTCCTCACCTTTTTTGGCTATAGAACCAGGACTAATGTTAGATTATCTAAACCCAGAATGGAAGTGGATGTTGTTGGAACGGACTTAGATGGATTTACATTAGCTGTTGACTGCAAGCATTGGAAACGAAATAACCTCTCGTCAATATCATTTTTTTGCGAAAAACAAGTGGCGAGGGCGAAGCGACTAATGGAAGGCGACAAAAGGATATCCCAAGTTGTCCCAGTTGTACTTACGTTACATCCCGACTCTGTAAGGTTTATTCATGGAGTTCCACTTGTGCCAATACTTAAGTTCAGATCATTTCTTATGGATGTAAAAGGTTTTTTGCCTAAAATGTATGTAGTATCGGCTTCAGGTACCTAAGATAGGACAAGCATCGCAATAAAGCTCGCAACGGTGATTGCAAGAAAAACCTTCGTTACATATACCGATCTATCAAGTGCGCTAGAATAGTCCTCAAATTGCTCTTTGCCCATTACCTTGATCGCAGAATGAGCAGAAGCAAGCTCAAATGCCGATCCAGCTGCCATCTCTATTGCCCTAGAGCAAAGTTCGACATATGCTTTGGCAATTTTATCCGGATTAGTAGTAGTTCCAAGTGCGAAATAGCCTTCCCTAGTTCTTTTGCCAGACGTTGAATGAGTATCAGAACTGCAAATTTCAAGCATAGTTGCATTGCTGTTTATTTTTGAGACTATGTGATCACGGACTGTATTTTCCATGTTGTTTGAGTCTGCCCATCCTATTGCGTAGTTTTTGTTATCTACGCCTATGACTAGTACTGCAAGTCCTCCTTGCCCCAACTCCTCACTTGGTTCCATTTTATGACCGATATCATCTAGGCTTGCAAAACCTATTTTGAAATGCTTCTGTGGCTGCTTTTTCAACTGGTTCAGGCACTGTTTTGCTGCAGCAATTAGATCATTTTTGTCTGAATCGTTAACATGCTTGCCCATTGCGTTATGGCAGTCAACTACCAAAATATCGGAGAATCCAATGGCTGACCCAAAGGATTCAAGTTCGGTATTCACGCTTCGAGGGATGTCTTCCATGCCTGCCGGAGCAAGTGACAACATGACAATGGCACTATTGCCAAAAGCTATACCCGTCGAAGTCGAATTATTTATCCTTACTTGCACTGGTGTGCTACAGGTACTGCCCCTTTCGTTTATGGTCATCTGTCCCACATCCTTTACATACTTCTCCAGCTCCTTTTTGGAAGGGATATTGAGCGAATGGTCTGAGACGCTATGCATTACCAATGCCCTTTTAGAGAATCTCTCATAGAGAACGTATGGAAGATTGCTTCCCCCTACCATGCTAAAAGGACCCGGATGGACGTCTGGGAGAACTATGGCCGCCTGGTTGGCTGCAAATTGAAAACGAATAACCTTTGTTGTTATAATATCATTGCGAGCTCTTGATTCAATCAGTTCTTCTATCATGTCTACTCTGTTGTCCGACCAAGCTGTAAGAAAAGCACGTAACAGGCCAAAAGTGCTCTTTACGCCTGGTCTTCCTGCACGATCTGCCATGACAGTCCATACAATGCCAAGTATTAGGAGAACAGCACCAAAGAGAAAGCCTGCATAACTTTGAGTCGCAACCAGATTGTACGAAGAAGGTGGAATGAATGCAAAGAAAAAGATGAGAGGTTGTATGAAAGCTACCATTACTCCCCTAACGGTACTGGCTCCAATTACCGAAATGAATAATCCTATCCTGAACCCTACCGCAAGGAACATGCCTGCAATAATATAGTCTGTTGATGGCGATTTTGAAAACACAAAATCCGAAGCAACGCCTAAAAGAACCGTAAGCGACCAAAATACGTTGGCAAAGGCGGATACGTGAGCAATCTTTGAGAATTTATGCAGAGATGTGCCTCGGAGGGCAAGATAATCAAGAAAATGAGAACCAACAAGAGATGCAAGACTAAGGGGAATGTACACAATAAGGCCTGTGATGCTTGCCTGAAGATTGTAGAGGTGAGATACAATAACAATGATAACTGCGCATGTAATCCAGATAGAATATGATACTTTAGCCGACGAGGGGTTTATTCTGGTAACAGACCAGCGCCTGTGAATATTCGATACATGATCGCGTCGCGGTGCAAGCATCCATATTCAACCGACAGGGAACAGAATTCTTATCATAATAGATGCCCCGATAACGGCACCAGTTATCCCCAGCACGAATTCCGGCTTTACCTTGACGCCTTTTGTCTCATCCTCAAAAAACCTAAGAAGACCTGCGCTTGAAGCAGGCAGCGGAGCATTTTTCTTCTTACTGCTCATATCTAGCAACTTTTATTTCTATACGCTTAAATACATTCCGCCGGTCATAACTTTAGCCAATTAGGCTCCTGGTTTTTTCCAAAATTCCAAGATATCTTTCGAGAAGTTCTGCTTTTTGCCTTTGCATCGAAACGTCATCCTCAACTCTTATTTCTGAAGCGAGCAGGGCTATCTTTTCCTCAATCATAGATGCTGCCGACGTCAAACCTGCCGATGTTCGGGCCGGAGTCGCCTTCTCTTGCTCTCGTTCTCGTTCTGTCTGTAAGCGAGCAACATCTGTTGTATTTACCTCATTGCCACAATTGATGCATGTGATTTTATCTCTAAGACGCACTTGAACCCCTTTGCATCTCGGACATGGCTCGCTTGTTAGCGTTCCTCCGCTTGCCAGAAGGGAAGCTCCCTTCTTGATTCTGCTGACATTCTCGTCTGAAGAAGTCATATTAAATATTACCTACAGGTGGCAAATTTTTTTCTTATGTTCACGATCCTTGAGACAATGAGTTTTGGCCATTTGCCATGGGGCATTTGCCGAGATTATTCAAAGATCAATAGCGCTTCGTTGAAAAACTTGCCATCTTTTATTCAATCAAGAAGCGTGTTTTATAGTGTAGGAAGAAAGAACATAAAGATGAAACTGTCACATTACTATAAAACGGTATTATCCCCCTGGTGTTCTATGCTCTAACTTACCTTACGCCCGTTATCATCGTAGTTGTCATCATCCTGTGAGTCACAAAACTATCTTCGCCCCCCTATTATGAAAGGTTCTTTCCTTGAAATACTATATCTCTATCCTATTTGCAGGTATTTGTTCTTGCTACGATTCAGTCTCTCTTCTTTTTCTATAACCTCTAGAGTGAGTGTGGATCTGACTTCTTTACGAGTTCGTATTTCGGACTCAGCGTCATTAAGGTCTTGTCTTGTATCTGCTTCAACCTCAACAACAATGTCATAAATGATGTTCTCGTCTTTGCGCGCAGGCACAACTGTATATACTGCAGAAACAGCAGAATGTCTTCTGATGGCATCTTTTACCGTCTCCTTGAATTCCTCGTCTGCCTCTATTAGTATGAACGACTTAGCCATGACTCAGTAGAGCCGTCCTTCTCACTGGTTATATTGTATTCATACTATGCTATATATCAATAATACTAAATGCGCTTGCGTGCTTTAGTATGGCGTCTCTTGTATGTACTGTTTGTCAAATGTAGGACGCTTGCGATACCTAGCACAAATAAAATGCCTAAATGAAGTCATATATCCAATTCATTAAGGATTTATTAATATGAGTTGTGAAAAATGCCTACCTAATGGCGGTTATCTGTAAAAAGTGTGGTCTGCCTGACGATTTGTGTGCTTGTGGTGAATTAGACAAAGAAGATGCACGAATTGTTGTCCGCCTTTAAACAAGACGCTTCTCAAAAACTAGCACCATTATAGAGGGCATCAATCCAAAGCAGAGCGATATGCCCAGAATAATCAAAGGAGCTTAAGGGCACTTTTGCTTGTGGTGGTACAATGAAGGATGGCTTTATCATGCTACAGGGTGATCACAGGGATGATGTCAAAGGAT
>DAINRW010000029.1:9367-11433 GCA_036741615.1 Nitrososphaera sp. | reverse complement strand
CATCTGCTTTCTATGAGATCATTGATTAGGGTTTGTTATAATTCGTAAGCGCTGATAAGGAAAGTCTTTACTCCATTTAGCTCATGTATCTTACATGCTACAACATCTCCCTGCATGTCTCCAAGTTTATAATCAAGGAGAAGTACATCCACCTTCTTTCCTTTTTGCTTCACTTCAATAAATTTCTCTATGCAACTTTTTCCCGATTCTGCAGCTAGAACGTCGTAGGCCGGCTCTAGAGCAGATCTGAATAGGTAAAGCAGATCTGCCTCATCATCACCGTCTTGCGAGGACACATTCCTATCCCTGATAAATTAGGCCGCTAGTAAAAGATATCTTGTCGAATATTGACAGTTAAATCATATCAGGGCTTTTCATAAAGTTCACAACTAAATGCCACACAGAAGCAGACAGACCAATATTCTTTTATAGATTTGTTGTACACCTAGGATCTCTGATATTGTCTCAAGAGAACCTCAAAGAAGGTGGGTCAGAAATAGCTGAAGAACTCCCTCGCAGAGGCGGTGGTCGAATACTCATTGTCGATGATGAGGAGGATATCACGTTCTTTCTTAAGGAAGCATTGGAGGATCATGGTGGATTTGAGGTTGTCACATTCAATGATCCTCTACTAGCACTTTCTAGCTTCAACCACGAAGATAAACAGAACAAGCCTTCGGAGTATGACTTGATATTGCTTGATATCAAGATGCCCAAAATGGATGGATTCGAATTGTATCAAGAGCTCCAAAAAAGGATATACTCTGCCGAGGGGGCCAGCACGAGCAGCAAGGACCAAGGCAGAAAGGAAAAGAGAACTAAGATATGCTTTATGACTGCCTTCGAAGTATATTTTGAAGCTTTGAAAGAGATTTTTCCAGATTCATATTCATCTATCTGCTTTATCAAGAAACCGTCCTCTGCTGAGGATCTGATAAAAAGGATAACCAGTGAGATTGATAGTGTTTGAGTCCTAGGCGAATTAGCAAAAGCGCTCATTATCGTCGGCCTCATATATGTCGCTTCTCTGGAATTAACGATAATCTGGCTATTGCCGGTTGCCTCTCATCCTGCGTTGGGATGCAGTTAGAAATAAAAAGGAAGTCTAGATAATATTAGTGTCATAAGAGACAGTGAGTGAATTCAATTTCCCTGAATTTCTAATATGTTCATTTACTGGTTAGTCGGTCTGGTGCATAAGAGACTTCAACTTGCTCTGCATATCGGGGCTCTGAATTTCACTTTCTTTTAAATTGTGTTCACGTGTACCATGCTCTTTCGCTTTTTGAAGAACCTCCTCCTGTGTGTTACCTGTCATAGTATGTGAGCAATCAAATCCTACTTCACGACATTCGAGTTTGTACATTTTGGATATCCTGAGAATGTTGTAGGGGCCAAGATATAAGAGTATTAAAAATATCTTATATAGAAGAATTCACACCTTGAAGCTACGCCAAAGTGCCAATTGTTTCTCAGATTTAATTATATCTTTTAACTTCCGTGTTAATCTCGCAAGAAAATACGGAAATAGTTAAGTTCTATATCGCTTACATTCGAGCTAATGAGTTCACATAGTACGATCAACGATAACCACAAGAAAAATACCAAACGAATAGCTGCTATCCCTATGGCTGGGGCCATAATTACCGCAGCAATATTGCTGTCAGGACTATCCCTTATTGGGAGCTATCAACAGGCACTAGCACAACAGGATATGACCGGAACCACAGGCGGCGCTACGACCAATGATACCGCCACCACAACAATGGGTGGCGGAAATACTACTACCGGAGGAGCTGGAGGAAACGACTCAATGTCACAAGTAAGAATGCACCTAGAAGAAGCCCGCACGGCAATACAAAACAACGACACACAAGGTGCACTTATGCACTTGGATCTAGCCATAAACGCAATGGGTGGTGCTAGTCCCATACAAGGCAATTTGACTGGTACTGAAGGCGGCACCCCAGGCGGTAATATGACCACAGGCGGCGCTGGCACTGAAGGCGGCACCACAGGCGGCGCTGGCACTGAAGGCGGCACCACAGGCGGCGCTGGCACTGAAG